>NZ_GL882823.1:0-10259 GCF_000195655.1 Klebsiella sp. MS 92-3 | reverse complement strand
CGGGATATCCCGGCGTTTTCACATCTGGCGTTAGCCTTACAGGCTTTCGGTAAAGGTACGGGCGATAACGTCGCGCTGCTGTTCCGGCGTCAGAGAGTTGAAGCGTACCGCGTAGCCGGAAACACGAATGGTCAGCTGCGGATATTTTTCCGGATGCTCAACCGCGTCCAGCAGGGTTTCGCGACGCAGCACGTTAACGTTCAGGTGCTGACCGCCTTCGACGCGCACTTCCGGTTTCACGTCCACCGGGATTTCACGGTATTCGATTTCACCCAGTTTGCTTACCGCAACCACATCATCTTCCGCAAAACCACCTTTGGCGCACAGGCAGCGCGCTTCGCCTTTTTCGCTATCCAGCAGCCAGAAAGAGTTGAGCAGGTCGTCGTTTGCCGCTTTAGTAATTTGGATACCAGTAATCATTTGATGCCTCCCAGGCAGTGTTTATTCGATTTTGGCCTCTTCGCGGCCAATTGGTAAAACCATTGTTGTATGAGTGTATATATATCAGCCGCCCCCTCGGCATTCCTTGATATAAATCAATAAAAACCACTCACCCAACGTGGGTATAGGAGGTTTTTATTGTTTTACATCAAGTTACGCCATTGTGAGCTATAAATAATTTTGTAAATTTTCAATTTTTTTTGCATAAAAGCCGGCATCAGGCCGTGCCGATTTTGTTCTATAGAAAGAAGCCGTTAAGCTATAGCGATGACCCTTTTGCAGGAGAGCAAGATGACCACCCCTTTAACCTGGCATGACGTGCTGGCGGATGAAAAGCAACAACCCTATTTTCTCAATACTCTGAAGACCGTCGCCGAAGAGCGCCAGTCGGGGATCACCATCTATCCGCCGCAAAAAGACGTCTTCAATGCGTTTCGCTTTACTGAACTGGGCGATGTCAAAGTCGTCATTCTCGGCCAGGACCCCTATCACGGCCCGGGTCAGGCCCACGGTCTGGCGTTCTCAGTTCGTCCGGGCGTCGCGATCCCGCCTTCGTTGCTGAATATGTATAAAGAGCTGGAGGCCACGATCCCCGGCTTTACCCGCCCCACCCACGGTTATCTCGAAAGCTGGGCACGACAGGGCGTGCTGCTGCTGAATACGGTCCTGACCGTCCGCGCCGGACAGGCGCACTCGCACGCCAGTCTGGGCTGGGAGACCTTTACCGATAAGGTTATCGCTTTAATCAATGAGCATTGCGAGGGAGTAGTTTTTCTGCTGTGGGGCTCTCATGCGCAGAAGAAAGGCGCGATTATCGATCGTCAGCGCCACTGCGTGCTGAAGGCGCCGCATCCATCACCGCTCTCTGCGCATCGCGGCTTCTTTGGCTGCAATCATTTCGTCCAGACCAACCAGTGGCTGGTTGACCGCGGCGAAACGCCGATCGACTGGATGCCGGTCCTTCCCGCTGAAAGCGAGTGATTGACAGCCATAAAAAAAAGCCAGCATCAGCTGGCTTTTTTGCATTCAGGCAGGCGAATCACGCCTTGTTCTGACGCCACCATTCCGCCAGCAGGACGCCGGTCGCCACAGAGACGTTCAGGCTTTCGACGTTGCCGGTACCGTCGATGGCAACGCTGAGATCGGCGCTGGAAATCGCCGCATCGGACAGACCATCACGTTCCTGGCCTAACGCCAGCACCATTTTCTTCGGCAGCTCGGCTTTAAACAGCGGGGTACCATTATGGCTGGACGTTGAGACAATCGCGTAGCCCGCTTTGCGGAACCGATCGAGGGTATCGATAAAGCTGTCGCCAGTGATCGGTTCAACATGCTCCGCACCGCCCTCCGCCGTACGGATCGCCGCCCCGGACTCCAGCACGCCAGCATCCTGAACCACCACGCCCTTCACGCCAAAGTGCGCGCAGCTACGCATGATCGCCCCGAGATTATGTGGGTTACCCACATCTTCCAGCGCCAGAACGCAATCTTCTTCCCCGGCCTTCGCGACCCATTGAGCAACAGAAGTGCCGTGGCGTTTTTTGATCAGGAAGCAGACGCCGCCGTGGTGCTCGGTGCCGGAGGCTTTCGCCAGCTCGGCTTCGTCCACCACGTGATAGGCCTTACGGTTGGCCGCCATCCAGCGCAGCGCCTCTTTAAAGCGCGGCGTCACGCTCTGAATAAACCAGGCGCGAACGATAGCTTCCGGACGGCTCTGGAACAGCGCCTGGCAGGCGTTTTCGCCATATACGCGGGTCTCTTCCGCACGCTGACGACGCAGCACTTCCGGATCGATAAAGCTCTTCCCGCTGATCCCGCCGTGATCTTCTTTTACCGGCGTCTCATCGCCAGGAGCGCGGGAAACGGTACGCCACGGAGACGCATCGTCGCGATGAAAATCATCGCGTTTGCGATCGTCACGCTTACGGTCGTCACGTTTGCGATCGTCGCCGCGGCTGTTTCGTTCGTCACGCGCAGGGCGGCTGCGGCCGTCAACACGAGATTTTCCTGGACGACCTCCCCCTTTCCCGGTACGTGGGTTATGGGTGCGTTTGTCAGAATCATCATCACTGCGGACATACATCACTTTGACCTTGCCGCTTTTATTTTTCAGTTCGTCGCTCATCAATTTTCTCCACCTGCGCTGCGCGAAGCGCGCAGATTACCCGATGTGCCATCGCTTCGCCATGATTTCGTTTAAAAGCCGGCCTCTATTGCACTCATCGAACAAAACGCATTGTCCTCAAATAACACTTCATCGATAATATGTAACATCACAGAAACATATCGGCCACGTGCCACGTTGCAACCCATAACCAGAGGTTAGTTATGAATACCGTTTGTGCCAGTTGTCAGGCTCTGAACCGCCTCCCGGACGATCGTAGCGCGGATGGCGCAAAGTGCGGACGCTGCGGTCACGATCTTTTTGACGGCGACGTCATCAACGCGACCGGGGCAACGCTGGATAAACTCTTGAAGGACGATCTGCCGGTCGTTGTCGATTTCTGGGCGCCATGGTGCGGACCCTGCCGTAGCTTCGCGCCGATCTTTGAAGACGTCGCGGAAGAGCGTAGCGGGAAGATGCGTTTTGTGAAAGTCAACACCGAAGCGGAACGTGAGCTTAGCGCCCGGTTTCGTATCCGCAGCATCCCGACCATTATGATGTTCAAAAATGGCGAAGTGATCGACATGCTCAATGGCGCAGTGCCAAAAGCGCCATTCGATAGCTGGCTTAACGAAGCCGGCCAACAATAACCCTTCCGGGGCACCGCTTGTGCCCCGTTTTCACCTCTGCGACAATAGCGTTTTTCACTAGCGACTCCCATGACTGATAACGCTGTCCTTCGCCTGCGCGCCGAACGTCTCGCGCGAGCTACCCGCCCTTTCCTTGCGCGCGGTAATCGCATCCGCCGCTGCCAGCGCTGTCTGCTGCCGCTCAAGCAGTGCCTGTGCGCCACGTTAACCTCAGCGCAGGCCGCCAGCCGCTTCTGCCTGGTGATGTTTGATACGGAACCGATGAAGCCCAGCAACACTGGCCGGCTCATCGCCGATATTCTGCCAGATACCGAAGCGTTTCAGTGGTCGCGTACCGAACCGCCGCAGGCGCTGCTCGATCTGGTCGCCCATCCTGATTATCAGCCCATGGTCGTATTTCCGGCCTCCTATGCCGGGCCGGATCGCCAGGTCCTGAGCGCGCCGCCGTCCGGTAAACCCCCGCTGTTTATCATGCTCGACGGCACCTGGACCGAAGCGCGCAAAATGTTCCGTAAGAGTCCTTATCTCGACGCGCTGCCGATTATCTCCGTCGATCTGTCGCGCATCTCTGCCTACCATCTGCGCGAGGCGCACGCCGACGGACAATATTGTACCGCGGAAGTGGCCATCGCCCTGCTGGATCTGGCGGGCGATGCCCCGGCCGCCGCTGCGCTTGGCGAGCACTTCACCCGCTTCCGGACCCGCTATCTGGCGGGAAAAACCCAGCATAAGGGCAGTATCACAGCGGGCCAGGTGGAAAACGTTTAAAATCATTCGGTCACTGGGATGAAAGGAGACCGGTATGAGCCAACGAGGCCTGGAAGCGCTGCTGCGACCAAAGTCCATCGCCGTTATTGGCGCATCAATGAAGCCGCAGCGAGCTGGCTATCTCATGATGCGCAACCTGTTAGCCGGCGGCTTCAATGGCCCGGTGATGCCGGTCACCCCCGCCTGGAAGGCGGTTCTTGGGGGACTGGCATGGCCTACCATCGAGAGTCTGCCGTTTACCCCGGATCTGGCGGTGCTCTGTACTAACGCCAGGCGTAATCTCGAATTGCTCGAAGCCTTAGGGCAAAAAGGCTGCAAGACCTGCATCATCCTCTCTTCGCAGCCGGAACAGTACCCGGCGCTGCTCGAATGCGCCGCGCGCTATCAGATGCGTCTGCTCGGCCCCAACAGTCTCGGACTGCTGGCCCCATGGCAAGGGCTGAACGCCAGCTTTTCACCGGTGCCGATCCATCGCGGTAAACTGGCCTTTATCTCGCAGTCGGCCGCCGTCTCCAATACTATCCTTGACTGGGCGCAACAGCGCGAGATGGGTTTTTCCTACTTCATCGCCCTGGGTGATAGCCTGGATATTGATGTCGATGACCTGCTGGACTTTCTGGCCCGCGACAGCAAGACCAGCGCCATTTTGCTGTACCTCGAGCATCTCAGCGACGCGCGCCGCTTTGTCTCCGCCGCGCGCAGCGCTTCGCGAAACAAACCTATCCTGGTGATTAAAAGCGGCCGTAGTCCGGCGGCGCAGAAGCTATTGCACGCCAATTCCGGGATGGACCCGGCATGGGATGCGGCCATTCAGCGCGCTGGTCTGCTGCGGGTGCAGGATACCCATGAGCTGTTCTCTGCGGTGGAAACGCTCAGCCACATGCGCCCGCTGCGCGGTGAAAAACTGATGATCGTCAGCAACGGTGCGGCGCCGGCGGCGCTGGCGCTGGATGAGCTTTGGTTGCGAAACGGTAAGCTGGCGACTCTCAGCGAGGAGACGCGCGACGCCCTGCGCCAGGCGTTGCCGGTTGGCGTGGAGATCGCCAACCCGCTGGATCTACGCGATGACGCCAGTAGCGAACACTATCAGCGGGCGGTGAATGTTTTGCTCAACAGTCAGGACTATGACGCGCTGCTGGTGATCCACTCTCCCAGCGCCGCCGCGCCGGGCACCGAGAGTGCCCTGGCCCTGATTGACGCTCTGAAGCATCACCCGCGCGGTAAATATGTCACCGTGCTGACCAACTGGTGCGGCGAATTTTCCTCGCAGGAAGCGCGACGTTTATTCAGCGATGCCGGCCTCCCTACCTACCGTACGCCGGAGGGCACGATCACCGCTTTTATGCATATGGTGGAATACCGTCGCAACCAGAAACAACTGCGCGAGACGCCGGTGCTACCAGACTCCTTAACCGCCAATACCAGCGAGGCGCATGCTCTGCTGCAGCAAGCGATAGAAGACGGCGCCACCACGCTGGATACTCACGAGGTCAGCCCGGTGCTTCGGGCCTATGGCATCCACACGCTGCCAACCTGGATTGCCGCTGACAGCGCGGAAGCGGTGCATATCGCTGAGCAGATAGGCTATCCGGTTGCGCTGAAGCTGCGTTCTCCGGATATCCCGCACAAATCAGAAGTACAGGGGGTCATGCTCTATTTGCGTACCGCCGCCGAGGTGCAGCAGGCTGCAGATGCGATGATCGATCGCGTCAAACTGGCCTGGCCCCAGGCGCGCATTCATGGATTGCTGGTGCAAAGCATGGCCAATCGCGCTGGCGCCCAGGAGCTAAGAGTAGTGGTTGAGCACGATCCCGTCTTCGGCCCGTTGATTATGCTGGGCGAGGGCGGCGTGGAGTGGCGGGCCGAGGACCAGGCCGCCGTGGCGCTGCCGCCGCTGAATATGAACCTGGCGCGTTATCTGGTGATCCAGGCGATCAAAAATAAGAAGATCCGCGGCCGCAGCGCCTTGCGCCCGCTGGATATCGCTGGCTTAAGCCAGCTGCTGGTTCAGGTCTCGAACCTGATCGTCGACTGCCCGGAGATCCAGCGCCTGGATATTCATCCCCTGCTCGCCTCCGGCAACGAGTTTACGGCGCTGGACGTTACCCTGGGGCTTGCTCCCTTCAGCGGCGACAGTGAAAGCCGTCTCGCTATTCGTCCCTATCCGCACCAACTGGAGGAGTGGGTGGTGATGAAAAATGGCGATCGCTGTCTGTTCCGGCCGATCCTCCCGGAAGATGAGCCACAGTTGCTCGCATTTATCGCCCAGGTCACCAAAGAAGATCTCTATTATCGCTATTTTAGTGAGATCAACGAATTTACCCATGACGACTTAGCCAATATGACCCAGATCGACTACGATCGAGAAATGGCGTTCGTTGCCGTCAGGACCAGCGCAGAGAAGAGCGAGATCCTCGGCGTGACGCGGGCGATCTCCGATCCCGATAATATTGACGCCGAGTTTGCCGTTCTGGTCCGTTCAGATTTAAAAGGGTTAGGCCTGGGGCGAAGGTTGCTGGAAAAGCTGATCGCCTATACGCAAAGCCATGGCTTGCAGCGCCTTAATGGTATTACGATGCCAAATAACCGAGGCATGATAGGCCTCGCCAGAAAGCTGGGATTCACCGTCGATATTCAGCTGGAAGATGGGATTGTCAGCCTGTCGCTGCCCCTGAATCAGGGATAATCGCGCGACGCTGACCGCAATTGTTGACCACATTAGCGGGTAGTAATGGTATTATTGCCCGCTTACGTCGTCTGCATGGTACAGAAGACCCTTCAATAAACAGAGAAGAAACGCACTGTGATGTTGTCAAAATTTAAGCGTAATAAACATCAACAACACCTTGCCCAACTCCCTAAGCTTTCTCAGTCAGTTGATGATGTAGAGTTCTTTTACGCCCCTGCGGAATTCAGGGAAGCGTTACTGACCCGGATTGCCCACGCCACTCAGCGTATATGCATTATTGCGCTCTATCTGGAGCAAGATGATGGCGGAAAAGGAATTTTGCAGGCCCTTTATGACGCCAAACGCCAGCGTCCGGAACTGGATGTCCGCGTTCTGGTGGACTGGCACCGCGCTCAGCGTGGCCGTATCGGCGCCGCCGCCTCTAATACCAATGCCGACTGGTATTGTCGGATGGCCAATGAAAATCCAGGGGTAGATATCCCCGTTTACGGCGTGCCGATTAACACCCGGGAGGCGCTCGGCGTTCTCCATTTCAAAGGCTTTATTATTGATGACTGCGTCCTCTACAGCGGCGCCAGCCTGAATGATGTTTATCTGCATCAGCATGATAAGTATCGCTATGATCGCTATCAGTGCATCCGTAACGGCAAAATGGCGGACATCATGTTCGACTGGGTCGACAACAATCTGGTTCAGGGGCGCGGCGTTAACCGTCTCGACAGACCGGATCGGCCAAAAAGCCCGGAAATCAAAAACGACATTCGCCAGTACCGTCAGGAGCTCCGCGACCGCAGCTACCATTTTGTCGGCACCGCTGGTGACGAAGAACTCTCCGTCACCCCGCTGGTAGGCCTGGGTAAATCGAGCCTGCTGAATAAAACCATCTTTCACCTGATGCCCTGTGCCGAACACAAGCTGACGATCTGCACCCCCTACTTCAACCTCCCTGCCGTACTGGTAAGAAATATCATCCAGCTGCTGCGCGACGGTAAACAGGTGGAGATTATTGTCGGCGATAAAACGGCTAACGATTTCTACATTCCTGAAGATCAGCCGTTTAAAATCATCGGCGCCCTTCCCTATCTGTATGAGATCAACCTGCGGCGTTTCCTCAGCCGGCTGCAGTATTATGTCAATACCGATCAGCTGATCGTCCGCCTGTGGAAGGATGACGATAACAGCTACCACCTGAAAGGCATGTGGGTTGACGATGAGTGGATGCTGCTCACTGGCAACAACCTGAACCCGCGCGCCTGGCGGCTCGATCTGGAAAACGCCATTCTGATCCACGATCCAAAGCGGCAGCTGGGGGCCATGCGGGAGAAAGAGCTGAAGCTCATCCGCACCCACACCACGGTAGTGAAACATTATCGGGATCTGCAAAGTATCGCCGACTATCCGGTGAAAGTGCGAAAACTGATCCGCCGCCTGCGGCGGATCCGCATTGACCGGCTGATCAGCCGTATTCTCTGACTATCAGCCCCGCCTCGACGGGGCTTTTTTCTGGAAGCGCTATGCGTACGATAATAGTGATTGCTTCGCTGCTGTTAACCGGCTGCAGCCACATGGCAAATGATGCATGGTCCGGTCAGGACAAAGCCCAGCATTTTCTGGCCTCAGCGATGCTCTCTGCCGCTGGCAATGAATATGCGCAACATCAGGGTTACAGCCGGGACCGCAGCGCCGCTATCGGCCTGATGTTTTCCGTCAGCCTTGGCGCCTCAAAAGAGCTTTGGGACAGCCGCCCGGCTGGGAGCGGCTGGAGCTGGAAGGATTTTGCCTGGGATGTCGCCGGCGCGACCACCGGCTACGCTGTATGGCAGTTGGCTCATCAGTAAGCGTTACAGACGCAACCCCTTCCCTTTGCGATGCAACATCAGGGAGACAAGGAAGGCAATGGCGGCCATCACCGTCACATACCAGTAGAACGCGTGCTCTATCCCTGCCGACTTAAGCGACAGCGCGACGTACTCCGCAGAGCCGCCGAACAATGCGTTCGCGACGGCATAGGACAACCCGACCCCAAGCGCGCGAACCTGAGCCGGGAACATCTCTGCTTTCAGGATGCCGCTGATCGAGGTATAGAAACTGACAATCAGTAAGGCGCAGATCACCAGGCCGAAGGCGGCATAGGGTGAGCTCACTTTTTGCAAGGCGCTGAGAATAGGCACGGTAAATAACGTCGCCAGCACGCCAAAGCACAGCATGGAGGTCCGGCGGCCAACTTTATCCGAGAAGGCGCCGAATAGCGGCTGAACCAGCATATAAACGAACAGCGCCGCGGTCATGATCACGCTGGCGGTGCTGGCCGTCATGCCCGCCGTGTTGACCAGATACTTTTGCATATAGGTGGTGAAGGTGTAGAAGGTCAGCGATCCGGCGGCGGTAAAGCCTAACACCATCGCAAAGGCCCGGCGATTGCGCCACAACCCTTTAAATGAGCCAGCCTCTTTCAGCGCCCGGGTCTCTTGCTTCGAGGTTTCGTCCAGCTGGCGACGCAGCCACAGCGCGACGATAGCCAGTACCGCCCCGAGGGCAAAAGGAATACGCCATCCCCAGGCATGGAGATCTTCATCGCTAAGCACCTGCTGGAGCGCCACAACCACTAATACAGCCAGCAGTTGACCACCAATCAGCGTAACGTACTGGAAGGAGGCATAGAAGCCTTTCTTACCCTCCACCGCGACTTCACTCATATAGGTCGCACTGGTGCCGTATTCTCCGCCAACAGACAGCCCCTGGAACAGACGCGCCAGCAGCAGCAGCGCCGGGGCCCAGGTGCCGATCACCGCATAACCCGGCAGACAGGCAATCACCAGTGAGCCAAAGCACATCATGCAGACCGAGATAAGCATGGACGTTTTACGTCCCCGGCGGTCAGCGATCCGACCAAACAGCCACCCACCGATAGGACGCATCAGAAACCGGGCGGAAAATACGCCTGCCGTTTGCAGCAGTTGGGTGGTGGTATTTCCGGATGGAAAGAAGATGTGCGCGAAATAGAGCGAGCAGAATGAGTAAACGTAAAAATCAAACCATTCAACCAGATTCCCCGAGGAAGCGCCAACAATTGCCCAAATACGACGACGGGTATCGGCCAGTTCCGGCGCGCCCCGTTCGGTAATGCTACTTTCTGTCATTGTTATATTGCTCCAGCAAAGACTGCAATCTGTCTTGTCGGGCGTACCACGTCACGCAGACAAATTAATTAGTAAACTAAATGTTATATAATTGTTATATTTTTATATGTGATTGGATTCACATTTTTTTTCGCAAGCACGGTTTTCGCGATCATCGCCAGCGCAGGGGCAGGGAAAAAGTGGATTATGGCGAAGGGATTGCCATGACGGGGTTTTATTTTGCGTTGAAAGGAGATAATGGAGCGAACATGGCGTAATTTTCGCCGGAGGCGGTGCTGCGCACTTTGTCCGGGCTACGCTTTTGTAGCCCCGGTAAGCGCAGCGCCACCGGGGGAGATATACCCCACACAGCAAAAAAACCCGCACCTTTCGGGACGGGGTTCTTTTTAAACGCAAAAACAAAAAGGCCGCCCCCGCGCCCCCCCGCCCCCGCTTTCTTTTTTTTTTTTTTTTTTTTTTTCTTCTTT
>NZ_GL882822.1:23144-23642 GCF_000195655.1 Klebsiella sp. MS 92-3 | reverse complement strand
CCCGTTTTAAAAACAGACTGCAGGGCCCGGTATCCAGTTTGTGCAACTGGAGCAGGGGAGTATGACCGATCAGGTCGCTCACGGAATGAAACAGTGACATAACCATTTACCCACTCGTTTAAGATATTTTTGCATACTAGAACTGTGAAAACGGTTATTTAAAGAATATTTCTCTGTCATTTAGCGCAAAATGGAATATAAGATGCTATTTGGCCATCTGGAGGGAAAGCAGGGCAGCCACCTGGGCGGATCGATTTCCAGAAAAGGGCGTTTTTAGCCGCTTTTAGCGGGAAAATGGCGATTTTAATCAGTGTGTTATCTGATATCTGAAAATGTGTTTGCGAAAAGATTCTATGGAGAATAGGCCTGCGCTTGTCGTTAACTAGCAGCGGGCTGGCCAGGAGAAAAACGCAGCAGGGAAATCACGGGTTAACGCAGTTCGATGGAGAGTCCGGCTACAGAAAAGCAAAAACCCCCCCCCCCGGGGGGGGGGGTTTT
>NZ_GL882822.1:18543-23129 GCF_000195655.1 Klebsiella sp. MS 92-3 | reverse complement strand
CGCTGGCCCCGAAGGGGTGAGCCGCTGTGCGGCGAATAATCGAACGGAGTTCGATGAAGAGTCCGGATGCAGAAAAGCAAAACCCCGCCTTTTGGGCGGGTTCTTTAAATAGTGGTGCCCGGACTCGGAATCGAACCAAGGACACGGGGATTTTCAATCCCCTGCTCTACCGACTGAGCTATCCGGGCAACGGGGCGCATTAAACCGTAATCCGCCCACCCCGTCAACCAAATTTCTTAAATTACTTATCGATTGCTTATCTTTGCGGCAATTCTGCGTTCAAAGGCGCGTTTTGGCTTAACTTCACTGCATGCCGTTATCGCCCTCGCGGGTTTTCCAGCCGCTGGTAATGGCGATAACGTGGCGTAGTCCGGAGATGAGATAATCGCCAATGACCTCCTCGTCCTCACGCGGCGAGCTCAGGGTAATTTCCGCATCCACGCCGTGGCGATAGGCGCCATGATGGCTGAAAATGGTGCCGATATAACACTTCCCGTTCAGCCAGACCGGAATATAGGCCACCGTCTCATAGATATAGTTAACGGCGACGCCGCTGTAGTAGTTATCCGCCTCGTCAGCGGAGGTGCCCGGCGGGATGGGGCAGATCGGCGCGTCGTTGTCGCTGGCGGGTCTGTCTTTCAGCAGGCTGCCCTGCATTACCTCCAGCGAGCGCAGCAGGTCCGCTTTATCGCCGTCGCTCAGGCTGGGGGTCAGCGGCTGGTCTTTCTCCGGGGAGCGGATGCTGTTCAGCGTATAGCGATAGCGAACCGTCACCGCGGGCGTCTGGCTGGTGGTGCTGAACGGGCGTAGCAGGTAGAGGTTATCTTCGCCAAACTGGCCGTTGTACCACAGGGCATACACCTGGCCGTTGATTTTGACCCAGTGGTTCCACTGGTTAGCCCCGCGGCCATTAATGGAAAAGAGGGCGCCGGGCACCCCGGCATCGAAATCATCACCATTATCACTGTCGCTGCCGTTGACGGCGGCAAAATCATCATCACCTCGCTTGAGCACCCCGGTGTAGCTGAAGAGCCCGGTGCCGCCCACGTAGCTGTCGATGATCAGGTCGCGTTTGCCGTCGCCGTCGAGGTCGATAAGGGTAAAGCTGACTTTGCCGTTTTCTGAATCCGCGCTAATCGAGGAGCGCAGAAACGCCTGCCACTCATCATCGCTGATATCCGGGGACGGTTTACTGGTCGTGATCAGCGTATCGTCGGCGTAAGTGAGCGTGAAGTCGGTAATATGGCCGGTTAACGGAAACTGCTCGGCGATCTTATTCAGCGACAATTCTGGATCGCTTTTTTGCGCTTTCAACACTGTGTTATACAACGTGCGCAGAGCCAGGTTATCCGCCTCTTTCTGCTGCCTGGGGATCACCTGGCTGACAAAGGTCGGCAGCATCCAGGTGCCACCCGGGGTGATTTCCCGACACATACCGGTGCTGTACTTCAGGCTGGGGGTAAAGGTTTTACCATCCCAAACGCGCGTCTCGCCGGTGACGCAGTCGGCCATGCCCCGTTCTTTGTGCAAAAAGACGATAGCGCCGTCGGCGTAGCTGGAGGCCTCGGTAGTGAGCAGCCGCGGTTTGCTCAACTGGGCGTTATCGACCAGCCACAGAGCGTAACCGTCGTTATAGGGCGCTCGCCAGCAGAGCGCCTGCGCCAGAGAATGGGTTTTATCCAGCGCGGTCAGCGTGATCTGGCGATCTGCCGCCGGAATGGCCTGATTCTGCCAGTCGTCGCAGCGCTGGTTCAGCAGCGGCGTCAGGATGGGCAGCAGTTTCTGGCGCTGAAGCATACTCAACGGCACTGGCTGCGCGTTATGGAGAACCGGGGCGGCGATAATTTCCGGGGCGGGAGTGGCTGGCAAAATGGCATCGTCGCCGGCATCGCCTTTATCCAGCAGCGCATCGGCGGTGCCGGTGCGTCGCTGAAACGCATCCATTTTACCCAGCACCTCGCGGCTGCCGGCGCTGGAAAGCGGCAGGTGCTGGCCGTTAAGGGTGAATTCGATTTTGCGCTGATTCGTTAACGCCTGTAGCAGGGCGGTGGTCTGATCGCTGTCGAGGCGAAAGTGGCTGTCGTCGAGAGCGTCCAGCGCGCCAAAATCCCGGTCGTCGATCAGCAGGCTGGCGGTGGAGTCGGCGGGGATATCGTGCTCGATTTGCGCAAAGGTTACCGTGGCGGTGAGGTGCTGTTCGCTGCCCGCGTTGCGGGTCAACAGCACGCTGACCTCACCCATGCGGACGCCGTAACCCGCCGCCCGGCAGGCGCCGGTATTATCGCAGGCGAGCTCCCAGTCTTTTTGTGCAAAGGAAAAACCTTGCAGGGGAGCCGCCAGCAGGGGCGTAGAGCAGAGGCCCAGCCAGGCAGCCCAGAAGAACGCGCGCATATCAATCCCTGTCAGCAATCAGTGAGGGGGAAATTATAGGCGCGACGTGGCGGTTAGGATATCAGAATCAGGTCAAGGCGCCGCCCATACGGCACTGGGCGAAGCGTAGAATATCTTCAGCCAGCCGCCGGGCGGTATCCACATCCGTCTGGCTACGTTTGACCAGCAGACGGCTCAGACAGCCCTCGACAATCAGCTCCATCTGCTTGGCGACCATTTCCGGGTCATCCACCTCCAGCTGAGTCAGCAGCTCGTGAGTGTAGGCCAGCGAAGCCTGCTTCTGCTGTTCCGCCAGCTGGTGAATGGGGTGCTGAGGATCCGGGTAGAAGGTGCAGGCGGCGATAAACAGGCAGCCCGGGTACCGCTGGTTGCTTACGCAGGTGGTGAGTGCGGCATAGCGTGCCAGCAGCTTTTGCTCTGCGCTTAAGGTCTCGTCCAGCAGGAGCTGACGACGCCAGGCATCCACCTGCTGGCTCAGATAGCGAAGCGCGTCGTACAGCAGCGCTTCGCGGTCAGGCCAGAAGCGTTTCAGGTCGCTCGTCGGGCAGGACACGCGCTCAGCGACCATCTCCAGCGACGTGTTGGCGATACCTTCAATTTCAAGAATCTTAATGGCTTCTGCCAGGACGTCTTCACGTAGCACGGTGTTCTCCTCCATCTTTCCTCCTAAAGTGTCGCTCACGCTTGCCAATCGCGCAAATGGGCGCTGAATGCCGCGGCATCCATAAAGCCGGTGACTCGCCGCTCAGACTGTTCCTTACCCTCAGCGTTAAAGAACAGGATCGTCGGCAGACCCAGCACCTGCAGGTGTTTCAGCAGCGCGACGTCTTGCGGGCTGTTCTTCGTCACATCAACCTGTAATAACACGGTGCCTTTCAGCGCCTGCTGCACGTCAGGTGAACTAAAGGTGTATTTTTCAAACTCTTTGCAGGCCACGCACCAGTCGGCGTAAAGATCGAGCATCACCGGTTGACCTTTCGCCTGCGCCAGCGCCTGGTCAAGCTCGGCCACCGAGCTGACGCGGGTGAAAGCCAGGTGCGCCTGCTGCTCGACCGCCGGGGCGCCAAACGCCCAGTCCTGCAGAGGCCGCGCGCTGACCAGCGCGGCGGCAAGCAGAATGATCTGTACCAGCCGCATCCACGGCCGGGTAGCGCCCAGCGAGGTGATAAACGCCCAGCTGAAGAAGGCGACACCGAGCATTGACCACAGCCGTAACCCCCACTGGTCGCCGAGTATGCGTTCCAGCAGGAAGACGGGCAGGGCAAGGATCACAAACCCGAAGGCGGTTTTCACATGGCTCATCCACGGGCCGCTTTTCGGCAACAGGCGATTGCCAAACACGGTCATAAGGATCAACGGCAGACCCATGCCCAGCGCGTAAAGGTACAGCGTGCCGCCGCCCAGCCACAGATTACCGCTCTGGGCGATATACAACAGAATGGCGCTTAGCGGCGCGGTGGTGCAGGGGGAGCAGATCAGCCCGGCAATAGCGCCCATCGCAAAGACCCCGCCGGGCGAGCCGCCCTGGCGCTTATTGCTGAGCAGCGTCAGCCGGGTCTGCAGCGACGACGGCAGCTGCAGCGTGAACAGGCCGAACATGGAGAGCGCCAGCAGTATAAACACCGCCGACAGGCCGACCAGGACATACGGGTGCTGCAGGGCCGCCTGGAACTGCAGCCCGGCGGCGGCTACCACCAGCCCCAGCGCGGTATAGGTCAGGGCCATCCCCTGGACGTAAATAAAGGCCAGCAGCAGAGCGCGCGCGGTGGAAAGCCGCTGTTTTCCGCCCAGCACGATGCCCGAAATCAGCGGGTACATCGGCAGCACGCAGGGGGTGAAGGCGATACCAATACCTATCAGCAGCGCCCACAGCGCCGTAAAGGGCAGGCGGGCAGGCGTGTCTGCAGGCGGCACTGCGGCAGGCGCAGGTGATGTGGCGAGCTCCGGGGCCGGTCGCGGCTCAACCGGCAGCGGCGGGTTGAACGCCGGACGGCTGCTCGTCGACGGCATGGGCTCGATGGCGGTTGCCTGGCCGTCGTTTGAGGCCGCCCGCACGGCGCTCAGCGGGATCACTTTAGTCTCCGGCGGATAACAGAATCCGGCATCGGCGCAGCCCTGCCAGGTGACGGTGAGAGTAGCCTCTTTGTCCGCCTCCTTCACCGTCACCGGCACGGTCAGGCGTTGGCGAAAGATCT
>NZ_GL882822.1:17732-18416 GCF_000195655.1 Klebsiella sp. MS 92-3 | reverse complement strand
CCCCCCCCCCCCCCCGCCCCCCCCCCCGCCGGCGGCGCCGGTTCGTCGATCGTCGCCCCGGCGGCGCTGAAGGTAAACTGTTGACGATAAAGATAATAACCATCCTTGATTTGCCAGCTCAGGTTGACGTCATGCTGTTGCTGCTGAAAGTCAAAGGCGAAAGCTTGATCAGCAGGCACGAAGTTCGAGCGCCCCGGCGCGTCGAATAACCCGGCGGTGGCTGATGTGCTGCACAGCAGCAGGATCAGCGTAATGATGCGGTAAGCCATGAGAGGTAATCGTTGTCTCCATGCGTGACGGGTAGAACCAGCAGTTCTGGGGTTTGATACGGGTGGTGTGACTTCAGGCAGTCCAGCAGCGCCTGCTGATGGGCAAGGTCAGTTTTGAGTAGCATCTGCACTTCATACTCCTGCTCGAGTTTCCCTTCCCAGTAATACAGAGAGGTAGCCCCCGGCAGTAGCGTGGCGCAGGCTGCCACCTTTTCCGCCAGCGCTTTTGCCGCCAGATCCTGGGCGGTCGCTTCGTCCGGCGCGGTACAGAGCACAACAACAGCATCAGGCGTAGTCATCATGAACCTCGTATCAGCGAAAAGAGGCACTATAACACGCAAGATGCGGGGATATTAGCGTAACGAGCGGGGAAAGTGAGGGCAACGGAAGGGGGGGGGGGGGGGGGGGGGGGGGG
>NZ_GL882822.1:13923-17623 GCF_000195655.1 Klebsiella sp. MS 92-3 | reverse complement strand
GCCAGCGGTATTTACAGCATAATCCCGCCAAAGATAAAGCCGAGGATCACGCACAGCGTGATAGCGATAACGCCGGGGATCAGGAAGGCGTGGTTAAAGACATATTTACCAATGCGGGTTGAGCCGGTGTCGTCCATCTCTACCGCCGCCAGCAGGGTTGGGTAGGTCGGTAGAACGAACAGCGCCGAGACCGCGGCAAACGAGGCGATAGCCGTCAGCGGGCTAACGCCCAGCAGCAGCGCGGCAGGCATCAACGCCTTGGTGGTGGCTGCCTGCGAGTAGAGCAGCGTGGCGGCGAAGAACAGTACCACCGCCAGCAGCCATGGGTAATTGTGCAGCAGATCGCCGGCCACGGCCTGGATGTCGCTGATATGCGCTTTAACGAAGGTATCTCCCAGCCAGGCGACGCCGAGGACGCAGACGCAGGCGCTCATCCCGGACTTAAAGGTGCTGGCGTTGAGCACTTCGCCGGTGTCGATTTTACAGGTGATGCTAATCAGGGTGGCGATGGTCAGCATAAATACCACGATCGCCTCGTTACGCGGCAGCACCGGGTTCTTAATCAGGCCGACGGTATCGCTGATGGCCGTGGCGTAGAACATCACCGCCACGATGCCGATCAAAAACAGCAGAACGGAACGTTTGGCGTGCGGCTGCAGCTCAAATACCTGGCTGCCGCGCAGTCTGACTTCCCCCTTGGCCAGCCGCTCCTGGTAAACCGGATCGTCTTTCAGTTCGCAGCCGAGGAAGTTGCAGACGATAGCGGTGAGCATCACTGCCAGCAGCGTGACTGGAATACAGATGGCCATCAGCGTCAAATAGCTAACGCCCAGCGGTTCAAGGATACCTGCGAAAAAGACCACTGCGGCGGAAATGGGCGAGGCGGTGATCGCTATCTGGGAGGCCACCACCGCAATCGACAGTGGACGAGACGGACGAATGCCTTGCTCTTTGGCAACTTCGGTGATCACCGGCAGCGTGGAGAAGGCGGTATGGCCGGTGCCAGCGAGCACGGTCATAAACCAGGTCACCAGCGGGGCAAGGAAGGTAATGTACTTCGGGTGGCGGCGCAGCATCCGTTCGGCGAGGCTGACCAGGTAATCCATCCCGCCGGCGACCTGCATGGCGGCGATAGCGGCAATCACCGCCATAATGATTTCAATAACGTCGAAGGGGATCGCACCCGGTTTAATTTGAAAAATAAGCGTCAGGACAAGGACGCCAAGGCCACCGGCAAAGCCGATACCGATGCCGCCGAGCCGGGCGCCGAGATAAATCGCCAGCAGGACAATAACCAGTTCTGCACCAAACATATATGCCTTCCTTGTTTTTTAACAAGTTGATATTGAATTGTTGTATTTTAGTAAAACCAAAAAGCAAAAAAGGCATGTCATCGCTGACATGCCTTTGAATGACTAACCTGAAAGATTACTGTTCGCTTTCATCGGTATAACGCTTTGCTTTATAAGCGGGATGCATCAGGTTTTGCGCAGAGAAAATATCATCCAACTCCGCCGCCGTCAGCAGTCCGCGCTCCAGCACCACTTCCCGTACGCTCTTGCCGGTTTCGGCACAGATCTTGCCGACGATATCGCCATTGTGGTGGCCGATAAACGGGTTGAGGTAGGTAACGATGCCGATGGAGTTGTAGACGTAGCCTTCACATACCGCTTTATTGGCGGTGATGCCGTTAACGCATTTCTCCAGCAGGTTGTAGCAGGCGTTGGTCAGGATATGAATCGACTCGAACATCGCCTGGCCGATCACCGGCTCCATCACGTTCAACTGCAGCTGACCGGCTTCGGAGGCCATGGTCACAGTGGTATCGTTGCCGATAACTTTGAAGCAGACCTGGTTGACCACCTCCGGCACCACCGGGTTAACCTTCGCCGGCATGATTGAAGAGCCAGCCTGCAGCTCAGGCAGGTTGATTTCGTTGAGGCCCGCGCGCGGACCGGAAGAGAGCAGGCGCAGGTCGTTACAGATCTTGGACAGTTTCACCGCCAGGCGTTTCAGCGAGCTGTGAACCATAACGTACGCCCCGCAGTCCGAGGTGGCTTCAATCAGATCTTCCGCCGGGACGACCGGTAAGTTGCTTACTTCAGCCAGCTTCTGCACCGCCAGCTGTTGATAGCCGTCCGGGGTGTTGAGGCGAGTACCAATGGCGGTGGCGCCGAGGTTCACCTCCAGCAGCAGCTCCGCAGTGCGCAGAATGCTTTTGGTCTCTTCATTAAGCAGCACATTGAAGGCATGGAACTCCTGGCCGAGGGTCATCGGCACCGCGTCCTGCAGCTGGGTGCGGCCCATTTTGAGGATGTCCTGGAACTCCACGGCTTTCGCCTGGAAGCCTTCGCCCAGCTGTTTAATCGCATCAATTAACTTAAGGATGGAGGCATACACCGCAATGCGGAACCCGGTGGGGTAAGCATCGTTGGTGGACTGGCATTTGTTGACGTGATCGTTTGGGTTCAGGTACTGGTATTCGCCTTTCTGGTGGCCCATCAGCTCAAGGCCAATGTTCGCCAGGACTTCGTTGGTGTTCATGTTTACGGAGGTACCGGCCCCGCCCTGGAAGACATCGACCGGGAACTGGTCCATGCATTTGCCGTTATTCAGGACTTCGTCACAGGCGGCGATAATCGCATTTGCCGCGCTTTTGGGAATGGTCTGCAGCTCCTTGTTCGCCAGCGCGGCGGCTTTCTTCACCATGACCATGCCGCGCACGAATTCTGGTATGTCGCTGATTTTGCTGTTGCTAATGTAGAAGTTTTCAATCGCTCGCAGAGTATGAACGCCGTAGTAAGCGTCCGCGGGAACTTCCCTGGTGCCCAACAGATCTTCTTCGATACGAATGTTGTTTAACATGTGAACCTTCTTTTCAAGCTGCCAATGAATTCACCAAACACACAGAATATCCAGTATTCAGTATATTTTCTGGCCGACGATTATTTCCTTAACCGGCCCGGTGCCCAAGATCATATGCTGATGATAGCGAATATCAGTAAGCTTGATCACTTATTACATTGCGGGTATGAGAAGATTTATTAATCTGTGAAATGGGTCACCGCTTTCTTATTCCTGAGAAAAATAAGCCTTTCCGCTGATTGAAAAGCCGCTCAGCATCCCCATGTTAGTGGGATGCGATCAGCAAATTGATGATTACGGGCGCTGAACGCAGCGCCCGTTGATGAAGGAGACGCCGGTGCGTTGGATTCCGTTTATTGCCTTTTTTCTTTACGTTTACATTGAGATATCGATCTTTATCCAGGTTGCGCACGTGCTGGGCGTCTTTATGACCCTGATCCTGGTGATCTTTAGCTCGGTGGTAGGGATGTCGCTGGTGCGTAACCAGGGCTTCAAAAACTTCCTGCTGATGCAGCAGAAGATGGCCGCGGGCGAGAGCCCGGCGGCGGAGATGATCAAGAGCGTATCGCTGATTATCGCTGGTCTGCTGCTGTTGCTCCCGGGGTTCTTTACCGACTTCCTAGGCCTGCTGCTATTGCTGCCGCCGGTGCAAAAGCATTTGACGATGAAGCTGATGCCGCACCTGCGCTTCAGCCGGATGCCGGGCGGCGGCTTTAGCGCCGGTACTGGCGGCGGAGAGACCTTCGAAGGGGAATTCCAGCGCAAAGATGAGCAGCGCGACCGTCTGGACCATAAGGACGATCGCCGCGATTAACATCCCCCCCCCCCCCCCCCC
>NZ_GL882822.1:6867-13841 GCF_000195655.1 Klebsiella sp. MS 92-3 | reverse complement strand
CCCGCCCCCCCCCCCCCCCCGCCGCGCGGGCGAGGGGGGGGGGCGGGGCCCGCTTTCTTTGCAGGCCTACACGCTTCCCGTCGCCAGCTTGCGCCTGGGTAAAAACAGCCACAGCCCCGCCAGCATCACCAGCGCGTACAGGCTTTTCCAGCCGACCATCGCCAGCAGCAGCAGACAGAGAATGCTGCCTACCACCGCCAATAGCCGATAGCGACCGCGCAGCAAACGACAACCCGCCAGCATGCACAGCAGATAGATCATGATGAAAATGCCATTGGCGTAAACGATCAGCGCGTCCAGATTGATATCGAGCAGATAGATGCCAAGGGTGCTAACTACGCAGGATCCCAGCACGGCGTTGAGGGCGTTGCGCGGGATCTGCCGTGGCGACAGCCTTGCGAGGTAGCTGTGTGGCTTATGCTGCGCTTGCGACCAGACCAGGCGGGCAAAGCTTTGAATATAGATGTTGAGGCTGGCGAAACAGGCGAGATAGCCGATGACGCAGGCTACCCACAGCGCTTCGACGCCGAACAGACGGACCACGATATTCGGTAATGACGCCGCCGCCGCCATCTCCTCGCCAAAGGCGTGGAAGTGCAGCACCAGTACGGTGCAGGCCCAGTAGACCGAGCCGGCAAGCAGCAGGCCTATCATCAGCGCCCTGGGGAAATCACGCTCGGGATGTTTAAACTCCGAGGCGAGATGCGCGAAGGCTTCCAGACCGACAAAGCACCAGAACATCACCGACAGCGCCGAAAAGAGCTGCCCGCGGTCAATCTCCGCCGGGGCCGGGAAGGGGATCTGCGCCGGGCTTATCCCGCCGCGCCACCAGACTACGACGATCAGCGCCACAATCAGTACGGCAACCAACGTCTGCAGGTTGGCGCTGGAGCTGGCGCCACGCGAACCGACCCACCAGACGATGGCCAGGGTGCCCAGCTCCGCCAGCAGCAGCTGCGCATCATGCCAGCCGAACAGCGCCTGGCCAAAACCGGTGGCGATGTGCAGGGCGGCGGGGAGTCCGACCGGGATAACCGATAAAAACAGCCAGCCGGTGACGCTGGCCAGACGTGGCCCAAAGGCCATATCGACAAAGTGGGCCACGCCGCCCGCGCTGGGAAAATGGCGGCCCAGCAGGGCGAAGACGATGGCAATCGGGAAAACAAGGAGAATGAGCAGCGGCCATGCCCACAGGCTGTTATCGCCAGCGACCAGCGCCGCCAGCGCCGGGACGGCGAAGACGCCGGTACCCAGCAATGAGGTGGAAAGCAACCCAACTCCCTGTCCCAGCCCTAACTCCTGTTTTAAACCACTCATGATTCAATCCTGCGCCAGTGAAAAAAAATAGAGTATCACAATCGCTTTTCCTTATGACCGATTGCCTGACATGGCCGCTTTTTGTGCGCCAGCGCAAAGGTAAAAATTTTTTTTAATTTTGCCCTTGAAGCCGTAAATGGCCATCCCCATCTCTCTCTGCACTAGCCGGTAAACCGCGTTCGGCCCGGCGTCACCCATAACTGATAATGACTTTCTCGAAGGAGAGCTATCAATGAGTATTCGTCCGTTACATGATCGTGTGATCGTCAAACGTAAAGAAGTTGAAACCAAATCTGCGGGCGGCATCGTTCTGACCGGTTCTGCAGCAGCTAAGTCAACTCGTGGCGAAATCATCGCTGTCGGTAAAGGCCGCATCCTGGAAAACGGGACCGTGCAGCCGCTGGACGTTAAAGTTGGTGACATCGTGATTTTCAACGATGGCTACGGCGTGAAGACTGAAAAGATCGACAACGAAGAAGTACTGATCATGTCCGAAAGCGACATCCTGGCAATTGTTGAAGCTTAATTCGCACGACCCTGAACGAATTTGAGGAATAAAAGAAATGGCAGCAAAAGACGTAAAATTCGGTAACGACGCTCGTGTAAAAATGCTGCGCGGCGTAAACGTACTGGCAGATGCAGTTAAAGTGACCCTGGGCCCGAAAGGCCGTAACGTGGTTCTGGACAAATCCTTCGGCGCGCCGACCATCACCAAAGATGGTGTTTCCGTTGCACGTGAAATCGAACTGGAAGACAAGTTCGAAAACATGGGCGCGCAGATGGTGAAAGAAGTTGCCTCTAAAGCGAACGACGCGGCAGGCGACGGTACCACCACCGCAACCGTACTGGCTCAGGCTATCGTGAACGAAGGCCTGAAAGCTGTTGCTGCAGGCATGAACCCGATGGATCTGAAACGCGGTATCGACAAAGCGGTACTGGCTGCAGTAGAAGAGCTGAAAGCGCTGTCCGTTCCGTGCTCTGACTCCAAAGCTATCGCTCAGGTAGGTACCATCTCCGCTAACTCCGACGAAACCGTCGGTAAACTGATCGCGGAAGCGATGGATAAAGTTGGTAAAGAAGGCGTGATCACCGTTGAAGACGGTACCGGTCTGGAAGACGAACTGGACGTAGTTGAAGGTATGCAGTTCGACCGCGGCTACCTGTCTCCGTACTTCATCAACAAGCCGGACACCGGTGCCGTTGAGCTGGAAAGCCCGTTCATCCTGCTGGCTGACAAAAAAATCTCCAACATCCGCGAAATGCTGCCGGTTCTGGAAGCCGTAGCGAAAGCTGGCAAACCGCTGGTCATCATCGCTGAAGACGTTGAAGGCGAAGCGCTGGCGACCCTGGTGGTTAACACCATGCGCGGCATCGTTAAAGTGGCTGCGGTGAAAGCACCGGGCTTCGGCGACCGTCGTAAAGCTATGCTGCAGGACATCGCTACTCTGACTGGCGGTACCGTTATCTCTGAAGAGATCGGTATGGAGCTGGAAAAAGCGACTCTGGAAGACCTGGGCCAGGCGAAACGCGTGGTTATCAACAAAGACACCACCACCATCATCGATGGCGTTGGCGAAGAATCCGCAATCCAGGGCCGTGTTGCTCAGATCCGTAAGCAGATCGAAGAAGCGACCTCCGACTACGATCGTGAAAAACTGCAGGAACGTGTCGCTAAACTGGCTGGCGGCGTAGCAGTAATCAAAGTCGGTGCGGCTACCGAAGTTGAAATGAAAGAGAAAAAAGCACGCGTCGACGACGCCCTGCACGCAACCCGTGCTGCGGTTGAAGAAGGCGTGGTGGCTGGCGGCGGCGTAGCGCTGGTTCGCGTTGCGGCGAAACTCGCTGGCCTGACCGGTCAGAACGAAGATCAGAACGTCGGTATCAAAGTTGCGCTGCGCGCAATGGAAGCGCCGCTGCGTCAGATCGTGTCCAACGCCGGCGAAGAGCCGTCTGTTGTGGCTAACAACGTGAAAGCTGGCGACGGTAACTACGGTTACAACGCAGCAACTGAAGAATACGGCAACATGATCGACTTCGGTATCCTGGACCCAACCAAAGTCACCCGTTCTGCACTGCAGTACGCGGCTTCCGTGGCTGGCCTGATGATTACCACCGAGTGCATGGTGACCGACCTGCCGAAAGGCGACGCGCCTGACTTAGGTGCTGCTGGCGGTATGGGCGGCATGGGCGGTATGGGCGGCATGATGTAATCGTGCGCTCTACGGCATAAAAAAGCAGAAACCCCTGGCCAGCAATGGCTGGGGGTTTTTCTTTTGGCGCGCTTTTTAGTATAAGGCTTATACATAAAAATCATTTAAGCTGCATCAGAGCGGCAAGCACCTCTGTTTCGGGCGTGAACTGACAAGCGCGACCGGGGAGGAAATGAACGCGGCTCATGCCGACGCAGTTTGAAGGATGACAGATTTACATCCGGGCCAGTGCGTCCAGCTCATCGATCATGGGGAATAACATGCAGGTAAAATATTTAGCAGGGATTGTCGGCGCAGCCTTACTGTTGGCAGGTTGCAGTTCCAGCAATGAATTAACCTCTGCCGGCCAGAATGTGCGCTTCGTGCAGGAGAAGCCGGGCGCAGAGTGTCAGCTGTTAGGGACCGCGACGGGTAAACAGAGCAACTGGCTCTCCGGCCAGAATGGCGATGAGGGTGGTTCCATGCGCGGTGCGGCGAACGCCTTGCGTAACCAGGCAGCAGCAATGGGTGGCAACGTGATTTACGGCGTCAGCAGCCCGACACAAAACCTGTTGTCGAGCTTTGTACCTACCGACAGCGAAATGAACGGCCAGGTTTATAAGTGCCCGAACTGATGCGTGACGCCTCTCTCTGCGAGCGCAGAGAGAGGCGTGGTCGTTAGATGAGGATCAGGCGTTAAGCTCCGCTTTCTTCTCCAGATAGAAGGCGTGCAGAGGACGCAGGCACTCTTCCAGACTGAGCATTCTTCCCGGCTGGGAAGGGATGACAGTACTGAAGATCTGGCATGGCGCCAGCTCCGCGTGCATCGCCTTGAGCTTGGGGCTTTTCTCGATAATCCGCGTCACAACGTTATTTTCCAGTTCTGATAAATGCGGCGCGCTGGTTTTGACCACCGCTCCGGAGACAATTTTCTTGCCTTCGTCTGTCTCGCAGCAGTACAGCACGCCCAGATAATGGGAAAACAGGTTTAGCTTCCAGTCTTCCTGGGGATACTGCTGGTAATCGATATTGGGCTGAGTGGTTAAGTCGACGGTATAGCACATTAAAAAATCCATATTTGAACTTAAATACTGAACCAGTTCCTGGTCGCCGACTGTTTTTAATGCTTGTTGAATACCGATAATTAATGCTTCGATTTGCAGATCGTCAATACATAAAGTACTAATTTGTTCATCCTGAAATACAAGAATTAACGTTGACTGTGTTTCGCCAGGTTTGAGCGTAATGGACATGATTCGCCGCTCAGGGGATGGTTGCTGTATTTCAGCCGTCTCAACCTGAGGAATATTGGCAACAAGTGCCTCATTATACGTGATAAGCTCATCTTTATAGGCCTCTCCCTGGTTTTCAAGCCGCTGGAAAATCACAGCCATTCTGCTCTGCAGTATCAGGAGCAGATCAGCTAGCACCGGTGCCTGAAGATAGTAAATCTCGCAAAAGCCATTTTCCTTCTTAACTTTCAGCAGCAACGCTAAAAATCGCTCTTCAAAGGTAATTCCTGCGGTATTAAAACCTATAAACGTTCCTTGCATATTCTTCTCCTTTATTAAGCAGTAGTCACCGACTTCGATTGTGAGAGATCGATAACACGATCGGCGGATGCAATGGTCGATGGTCGATGCGCGACGATAATGCGGGTGATACTTAGCGCTGAAATAGACTGATTGATAACCGACTCATTTCTGAGGTCAAGATGGCTGGTAGCCTCATCCATGAATAAAATACTCGGTTTGCGATACAGTGCGCGGGCGATCAGGATACGCTGCTTTTGCCCACCTGAAATACCCAGCCCAAGTTCGCCGACAATGGTTTCGTATCCCATAGCCATCTTCATAATTTCATCATGAATGTTGCACCGTCTGGCACACTCCATCACAAAATCAAGATCGGCGCTATCATCGAAGCCACTTATATTATCAATAAGGGAGCCGGAAAAGAGACGGTCTTCCTGGAGTACGCAGGCGATACCAAGACGATAGTTATTCAAACCAATCTTTTTAATCTCCAGATTATCCGCCAGTATTTCGCCGGAATCCGGCGAGAGCAGTCCGCACATAACTTTTAATAGTGTGGTTTTCCCTACGCCAGATGGGCCAATTAACGCAACTGATTCTCCAGGAGCAACGGTTATGTTCAAATTTGTAAAGATGGGTTGTGAAAAAGGATCGTATTGATAACTAAGATTTCTCACTTCAAGTTTTACGCCAGTGTTTTCCGTAAAAACACGCCGCGATGGAAGTTCTTTTTCTGGTTCACTAAATGCTATTTCTGATAGACGTTCGTTGTGCAGTGAGAGCATACGAAGCTGCATCACCAAATCAATGAGATTCGATGCACGTTGAGAAAACTGACCCCGATAGGCGTTAAATGCCATAAACATACCGAGCGTCATCTCATTATCAATTACCATAATGGCACCCAACCACAGTACCACTACCTGATCGATTGAGGTGATAAAGGTATTAATGCCACCAAACATCATATCGAATCGAGTTTGCTTTATACCTGCATTGCTGGCGTCAACGTTAAGATTCAGCCAATGCTGTGAGCGACGTTCTTTTAAATTCAGTGCTTTGATCGTAGAAATGCCATAAAGTGACTCCATAAAGTGGGAGTTAGCACGTGCGCCTTTGACGACCTGTTCTTCCGTTACGCGACGATAAAAGCTATAGGTAGCAAAGCGCATAATCGCATAGCAAATGGTAAAGCCGATGACGACCCAGACTAACCAACCACCATATAAGGTCAGCATCACCAATAAACCGATTGTCATTATCGAGTCGATGATGCCGGTAACGATACTATTGGTAAATATTGAGCGAATCGTATCCAAAGACGAGAAGCGAGACTGAATATCACCTAAATGCCTTTTCTCAAAAAAGGATAATGGCAAACTTGTCAGATGATCGAATAACGTCGTTTTCCATTGAATATTTGTCAGGGTATTTAACGTTAACGACGTCCATGCACGTAGCATGCTAATAAACGTGCGGAATAGGGTAAAAAATATCAACCCGATACAGATAACAGACAGTAAGCTTTGGTCGTGAGCCATAATCACATGGTCAGTGACTAGCTGTGTACCAATCGGTAACAGGAGTCCGATAGCTTCTACCACTACAGAGTAAGCAAAGATCTTAATCAGTGCTGATTTTAAACCAACAATTTTATGCATTAAATCCAGCAATCGTAATCGGGATTTTGCTTCTTCTTGCTGGAAGTTATGATCGGGCCAAAGTTCAAGCGCTACACCGGTAAAATTGTTTGACATCTCATTGATGCCAATGATTCTTTTACCCAACGCCGGATCGTGAATAACAAATGCGTTTTTCCTTACCTTTGTAAGAACAACGTAGTGGTTCATCCCCCAGTGGATGATGCAGGGGAGTTTAAGCTGCTTTATTTCATCAAGGTCAAGAGCTAACGCCCGGCTTTTTAAGCCGGCAT
>NZ_GL882822.1:0-6745 GCF_000195655.1 Klebsiella sp. MS 92-3 | reverse complement strand
AAGCGGGCATGCTCTGCAGTTTTGCTTAGAGACATTAGTGAGGAGCCCTGGGAGGGGCTACCAAACCGCTGACGGAAATTAAACAGATCGATATTCAACCCATAAAAACCACAGACCATTGCCAGACAGGCAATTCCACATTCTGATGATTCTGACTGAAGAATAACGGGCGTTTTGTTAACAAGAGAAAAATTTAACTTTGCAACAACAGTTTTGAAAAGTTCGTTAGTCATGGATCGGCCCAGTAATGCTTTGAGTTATCTTATACACAGGGGTAAACATCCACATATAGAGCGGACGCTCTTCCAGGAATACAACAGCTTGAGCCTTGAGGCCGTTTGAAAGCGAAAGCGTTTTACCATTATATTCAAAGGTTTTGTTTTCAATTTTCACAATGGTCTTATAGAGCGCCAGTTCCTGCTGGTTTGTGCCGTTCGTAACATTGGTATACTCAGACATTTCTTGTCGAGATGTGGGAACAGAAGATATTGAAAGTATTTTTCCCGGGAATTGACCAAATTTATCTGATGGGAATGCAGCATAACGAATGTTAATTTCATCCCCAGGTTTTACATAAGGTATACTATTGTTAGGTAACCATAAAATAAGATAATACTCTATATCACCGGTAGGTTTTATCTGTGCTAGACTGCTGCCTTTATCAACCATTTGGCCTTTAGTGACGGTCAATGATTCAATACGGCCTTCAGTCGTTGCTTTAATAATAATGTTACCGTTTGCGTTTGATTCAACCAGTTGATTTTTATAATCATTAATCTGGTTTTCTTGTGACGAGATTTGATTGTCAAAATCAGCTATTTTTGTAATTTTATCACTATTGAGCTGAGTGACCTGCGATTCCAGTTGCATTTTCTGACTCACCAGAGACTGGTAAGTGCTTTGTTGTTGAAAATACAAAGAGTGTTGATAGTTATATTGGTCTTTGGTAATCAGTCCGTCACTTAAATACTTATCATAGCTGGATAGATTATCATGCATTTTCTTTAATCCAGCCTGGGCGTTAGCCAACATGCGATTAGTTTCTTTTAACGAATCATTGATTGTTTTTAACTGCTTCTCTAAAGAAATGGTTGTTTCTTCTTTATTATGATTCAGTTTTGAAATGATATCTTCAGCATTTGCGATCTTTTCATTAATGACCTCTATTTGTACCGCACTAACATTACCCGTTGTGGTGTTCCGGGAAATGTCGATCTCATATAACGGCTGGCCTTTGGTCACAATATCGCCGACTTTTACATATTGGGAGATAACAAAGCCTTGCTGCGGGGCATAAACGTTGACAGAGTGAGGTAGAGTAATGACCTCTCCCTGAACGTCGATTCTCTGGGTAAAGGAGCAAAATACTGTGGTGGCTATCAGGATCGCAAGAAAAGCAAAAGAGAGTAATGCAACAAGCCATGCTGGAAGCCCTGCGAGCAGCAGTGCCTTTCCTTTCCAGTGATGCTTTTTATACTCAATCGCTTCCTTGCGATAGATTTTTTTTAACATAGTTATCGCTTAAATTATAAAATGAAAAGGCCCGATACGTCAGGCCTTAATTACTAATGAATGCTTGTCAACAAACTGTTGAGCTAATCATTGGCGCGTAAACTTAGTTGCTCCAGAAGTTCAGGGTGCCGTCATAAATAGCATCCATTACGCCCTGAGCATAATCCAGAGTCATATCCCAGCCAACGATACCCGCTGCAATACCAAAGCAAACGCCACCGAGAATAACCCCGGCGATCATCCCTACACCCTGGCCGATTGAGCCGATACCGAAGATACCGCCACTTACGCCACCCCAACGTCCGGCGTACGCTGTACCAAAAATAGCGCCCAGAGAGGCGCCCAGTGCGATAGCGCCAACTTCTTTTGCGGCCCAGGTGACGATATCGGTAAGAGTATCGGTCAGCGCACCGCCAGAAATTTCTTCCATTTCAAATACAGTTAATTGGTGCATGATTAGTCCTTTAACTAAAATTAAAATTATATATTCATTCCAGACCAGAATTTGGTCCGCAGAAAAGATAGTCGTTGCTGTAGTATGAATCAACTCAACTAAATATGAATTGTTGATGAAATTAGAGGTTAATAGTGAATCAAATCTAAACTATTTATAGGTTCATAAAACAGTAACTAATTCAGCAGGTGGTGGCACGCAGCTATTATCGATGTGCTGCAGATATATTGATTTATTCTTGCATTCATATATGACATTTTTTTGGTTGTTGACATAAAAATAAAAAAGGTGGATATCATTATCCACCTTTTGTAGGGGTATGGAGGTTATACTTTTACTCTTCCTGTATGACAACTTCAAGCATAGCTTTTACATGACCGGAAGAGACTTCAGCGCTATTGTCACTCATGCGATAATAGTCGGCGGTGAAGGTAAAGTTTTGTGATGCCTGTGCCTTGGCGAAGCTATAAGTTTCGGCGTCGTAAAATATTATAGGCTTGTTGTCAATTTTGAAGATAACGCCAACGTTATTTGCGGCTTCGGTTCCAGTTATCATGTTATCGATGATCCCATCCCCGGCAGAACTGGTGCCATTAACAGGGTTAAACCAGTAGTAAAGCTTGTTGCCAACTGAACCTTGTGGGCAAGTCACATCCATTTTGATAGTTTTTTGTGATGGAGTTGTACCTCCTCGAGAAATGGACATTAATGTGTTTTTTTCAATTTTATTCAGGGTGATTTGGCTAGGCCCTGATACTGAAATATCGCAAGAGGTATCTTTATATGAAATAGTCTTGAACTTCAGGGTTGCTGTTAACAAAAGGCGGTCAGCTGCCCTTGGGTTGGTGCTTAAGTTACCTGCTGAGAATTTAAATACCGGGTTTGTACTGGTGCCGGATGTATCGATGACCTGCTTTGTTTTAATTAACCATACCGTCATAAATTTATAATCTTCATTCGATTCTAAAATAGGTACGATTGTAGATTGAGCAACAGCAGGATTAATAGAACCATTTTTGCTGCTCAGAAGATCTGAAAACTGAAAGCCAATTCCATCTATGCCGGTTTCATAGACTGGTTTGCCCCTTATACCCGTGACGCCGGTAACTTCCGGTGCTGTTGATTCAACAATATACTGGTCTCCCATTATTTTGCTGCACTCAAATGTTTTATAATGTCCGGTACCGACTTTTTTAGTATAGAGGACTGTACCCACCGGAATTGTTGGGTCTGTTGCGATTTTAGGACTTATGTTAAACATTGCTTGTCCAGCGGAACCAGAATAATCGCATTTGGCAATTACCTCGCTACAACAGCATAGTAGGGATAAAAAAAGAAGTATTTTTCTCATTCTTTATTGTTCCTTGGTCAATATTAGCGACAAACCGTTTCGATTTGACTGATGCCAGACGCTTTGCCTTCCCTGACTGGTAAAGTAAAGGAAGCATTGCACTGCTGCGCGGCGCTTTTGCCCCACTGGACGTTAAGGATCCCCGTCTGCTGCAGGCCGGACATATAGACCATCCCGGCGTCGCTGACGATACTTGGCTGCGATTTACTATCTCCGGCGAGCAGAACCATTGCGCCATAAGGCACGTCCTGACCGCTGGCGGTTTTCAGATGCACAAAGGCCCTCTGGCCGATATTGCCGTCATAATTAGCACGCACGATGGCACCACGGGTCGGCACGACGCTTTGCGTAGTTTCTGGAAGCTCCATATCTTCACCCAGTGAAGTGCTGTCAAGGGTGATGTCGGTACGACGGTAAGGTGTAACGTACGGGACGATAGCGTAACCGCGATAGTCGGTGGAGATGGTGTTATCGTTGGTCAACTTGACGTTATCCAGGCCCGGCGCTTTAACCAGCACGGCGGCGTCAGTGATGTCCTGGCCAAGTGTAATGCCATCGGCATGAGCGACGATGCTGCCGTTGGCGCCGTAGTCAATACGTTGGCTGTTATTGTCATAGCTATAGCCGGCATTAAGGCTGCCGCGGGCACCGTTATAGGTCCCACGCATATCGCCGCTGTAATATTCCCGGTTGCTGTACCCTTGCTGCAGGCTCCATTCCAGGCTGTCGTTATCTAGCCCGACGCCACCAATGGAGACCGACTGATCGGTAGATCCCGGATTGCTGTTGGTTAATTGATAGCTGGTATAGGTACCCGGCAGCCAGTTGCTCAGCGGTAGCGTCACCGTCAGGGTGATGCGCTGATCGTCCTGGGCATCCTTACCTGAGTTATTTCCGCTCCAGGTGTAGCGGTTATAGCTGTAGCCCAGATAGTAGTTCACATTACGGAAACCGCCGTTGTAACCTACGCTAATTGACTTGTTGGTTCGCTTATCGTCCCAGTAATCTTCAATCAACCCGCTTATCGACAGGCTACCGAGGCCTTTACCCAGGCTTTGGTTAACCGTCAGGTTGGTGCGATTGCGCAGTGAGCGAGAGGTATAATTACCGTCATTAGAGTAGCTATCCAGCACCTCCGAGAGGGTATTAAAGCCGCGGGTGGAATAGCGGTAGCCCGCGATGGTGACATTGGTGCCAGTTTCGACAATGTTTTTACCATAACGGACCCGCCAGGACTGTCCTGAGGTCTTTTCATCGTCTTTCTTTTTCGACCATGCCTGGGTGACGTCTGCCGAGGCGGCGCCAAGCTCGCCCAGGTTATAGCCGAGGCCCGTCGACAGCGCCTGGTAGCGCGAGGCCGCCTGCATACCGCCATAAAGCGTCAGGCTGCTGGAGACGCCATAGGTCGCGGTGGCCTGAGTAAATGGCGTTTCATCGACTCCACCATCGTAAGGACGATATTTACCGGAAGTAATCTCATACTCCAGTTGATTTTCACGCACCATGACCGGTAGGGTGGCGAACGGCACAACAAATTCTTGCTTGGATCCGTCGGACTCTTCCACGCTGACGTAAAGGTCGCCGCTACCGCCGCTCGGGTACATATCGGTGATTTCAAATGCCCCGGGTGCCACGTAGGTCTGGTAAACCTGGTAGCCGTTCTGTTTAATGACGACGCGGGCGTTGGTTTTGGCGATACCGCGAATAATCGGCGCATAGCCGCGCATACTTTCCGGCAACATCGTGGTATCGGTGGCCAGCTGAATACCGGTAAACGGCACGCTGTCGAAGATGGTTGAGAGCGATGAACTTTCGCCCATCACCAGGTTACTGTTGATCGAGCGAATACTTCGCTGCATATAGAGATAGGCGGAGTCCCAGTCCCCGGCATCGCTATTGTTTTTATTCCATGTGCTGAGGTTGCGGATACGCCATGGGCCAACGTTGAGGCCAGACTGCAGGTTCAAGCTGTAGTATTCATCATTGGCCTGCATGTCGTTCGAGCCGCTGAACTGGTAGTTCACCAGCAGGGCGTTGATGCCATCATCAAACTGATCCGGTGGGATATATCCCTGCGCGGTGGTGGATAAGGCCGCCTGCGGAATAGAAATATTTAAGCGCTGGGCGGTAAAGTCAAAATCCGCTTTGGTGTCCGGAATGACAGAAAAGTTTGCACAGCCGTTTTGATCCTCGGCTAACTCTGGAAAGGATTTTATCCTTACGCCATATTCCGCGAGAGCTTTTAGACTCAGGCAGGGAACCAGAGCGGGTTCGCGGTTATCGCTGCTGGCGCGATTGTTGGCGACAAACTTTATCGTCCTGGTATCCAGGTAGCGGCCATTAAACATGATATCGACCCGATAATCCCCCGGCGCCTGCGCGTTCTGGGTCTGAAATACGGATAAGTCAGGAGTGGTTGATGGATCGCTACCATTCAATGAGCTAATGAATGAGGGATCGAAAAAGTCACGTGCTTGCGCTTTATTATTCAAACCAGAAAGCAATGCCGGAAGCATTGCAAAGAAGATGGTGGATAGTTTGAATAATCCATTATTCTTATTTGGCATAGACACATCCCTATAATGATAAAATAAATTTCTTATTACAGCGATGAGGAGTAGAGCGACCCAGCTCCGCCATAATCATTGACAACTTTCCAGGTAATGCTGGAGGCATTAATATTTTCTTTTAACGTCACTTCTTTAGTCGTCATCGGGGCGACCGAGTTGACTTCCGGCTTCACTTCTTTGCTGCCAATCTGGATGCTATGGAAATAGAAGAAAAAGGGCGTTGGATTTTTGATCGTCAGCTTAGTGCCAGACTTTCGCCATTCGAGCTTTTTCGCTTCCGTATTAGGGGAGAGGTCGAAAAGTGCTTTAGGACGATAGACCAGACGCATACGGTGACGGACTGCTAGTTGAATGGTGTTGTTATTCGCTTTGGCATCATCTGCCGGAGGAATCGCCATCACGTTAAAATAGTACATGGATTCCCGGTCGGTCGGCGCATTAACGTTTCCGTTAGAAAACAGACGAACCGTATTCTGTTGTTTCCCTTCAAGGCGGAACAGCGGCGGCGTGGCCATAAAAGAGGGCGCTTTTCCTGCCGGCGCTTCAACCCAGGATTTAATCAGATAGGGAATATCATCTTTATTTTCTATTTGCGCGGTGATTTCACGTGCGCCTTCTTTATACAGATAGCGGGTGGATCCCACTACAATACCGGCATGGGCAATACTGCTGAGGAGTAATGCACAGGAAGCGGTGAAAGTTAATAAAGTCCTGAACATGTTTTTTCTCTGAATGCAAAAAAGGGCCCGCCGTGAAGCGGGGCCCTTTGGGGAAAAATTAGATGGTGTAATCGATAGTAAAGGTCGCAACACCTTTAACCGGGCCTTCGGGGTAATGACTCCAACTTATTGATAGTGT
>NZ_GL882821.1:20705-23386 GCF_000195655.1 Klebsiella sp. MS 92-3 | reverse complement strand
GGTGCAGTCCATGCGCTTGCGCGGGCCTACAGACAATCAGAGCCGGATGCGTTGGCCGGGTAAGGCGCAGCCGCCACCCGGCATAACACACGCGGACTCAGAATCGCGTCACAAACGGCGCGGTATCCGGCAGGGCAATGGTGGTTGAGGCTTTTAGCTGCGGCGTCCCCAGATAGAGGAAGCCGACAATTTTATCCTGTTCGCGGCACTTGAAGCCGGCCCGCACCACCGGACTCTCGGTCAATGCTCCGCTGCGCCAGATACCGTTGAATCCCTGAGCCAGGGCCGCCATCTGCATCGCCATCACCGCGCAGCCAGCGGACATCTCCTGCTCCCAGCGCGGCACCTTAGGGTGGTCTTCACAGCGCGCGACCACGGTAATAATCAGCGGCGCGCGGAACGGCGCATTGCGGGCTTTCTCAATTCCCTTCTCATCCTGGCCGGCCTCTCTGGCCCCTTTTTCCAGCAACTGGCTGAAGCGCTCGCGGCCGTCATCGGCGATAATAAAGAAGCGCCACGGCTGCAGGGTGCCATGATCCGGGGCGCGCAGCCCGGCGCGCAGAATGTTTTCCAGCTGTTCGCCCACCGGGGCAGGTTCCGCCAGGCGGGAAGCGCTCCGGCGATTAAGCAGTAGATCGAGAGCATCCATCTGTATAACTCCTGTGATGTCATTTTTCATAAAATTAACATGCACAAGGATTTTGTTACAGCGCGGTCGGTGATTCCTGCTGACAACCGACGGCTCACTCTTTAGGATAGCCAGACGCGGCGGCCCCTGCGGCCTGCCCTTTTTAGATAACGTTAGGGAGAAGACATGCGAACCCTTTGGCGACTGATTGCCAGCTTTTTTAAATGGACGTGGCGGATACTCAACTTTATTCGCAAACTGGCCCTCAATGCGATCTTCCTGGTGCTGGTGCTGGTGTGTATCGGCATCTGGAGCCAGTTCAGCAGCACCACCAGCGAACATGCCGCGCGCGGCGCGCTGTTGCTGGATATTACCGGCGTGGTGGTGGATAAACCATCCGCCAGCAGCAAGCTCGGCGTGATTGGCCGCCAGCTGTTTGGCGCCAGCTCGGACCGTCTGCAGGAGAACTCCCTGTTCGATATCGTGCAGACCATTCGCCAGGCGAAGGATGACCGCAATATCACCGGTATTGTGCTGGATTTGAAAAACTTCGTCGGCGGCGACCAGCCATCCATGCAGTACATCGGCAAAGCGCTGCGCGAATTCCGCGATAGCGGCAAACCGGTGTATGCCGTCGGCAGCAGCTACAGCCAGGGCCAGTACTACCTGGCGAGCTTCGCCAACAAAATCTGGCTCTCGCCGCAGGGCGAGGTAGACCTGCACGGCTTCGCTACCAACGGGCTATATTACAAATCGCTGCTGGATAAGCTGAAGGTCTCCACCCATGTCTTCCGCGTCGGCACCTATAAATCCGCCGTCGAGCCATTCATCCGCGATGATATGTCCCCTGCCGCCCGCGAAGCGGATAGCCGCTGGATTGGCGAACTGTGGCAGAACTACCTCAACACCATTGCCGCCAACCGCCAGATCACCGCCCAGCAGCTCTTCCCGGGCGCCCAGGGCATTATCGATGGCCTGCGTAAGGTGGGCGGCGATACGGCGAAATATGCGCTGGACAATAAGCTGGTGGATGAGCTGGCGACCTCCACGGAAGTGGAAAAGGCGCTGACCAAACAGTTTGGCTGGAGCAAAGCGGATAACAATTACCGGGCGATCAGCTATTACGACTACAACGTGAAGACGCCGTCTGACCAGGGTTCCGCCATCGCGGTAATCTTCGCCAACGGCGCCATCATGGACGGTGAAGAGACCCCGGGCAACGTCGGCGGCGACACCACCGCAGCGCAAATTCGCGATGCGCGCCTCGATCCGAAAATTAAGGCCATCGTTCTGCGCGTAAACAGCCCGGGCGGCAGCGTAACCGCTTCGGAAATCATTCGTGAAGAGCTGGCGGCAGCCAAAACCGCCGGTAAACCGGTAGTGGTCTCGATGGGCGGCATGGCGGCGTCCGGCGGCTACTGGATCTCCACCCCAGCGGATTACATCGTGGCGAACCCAAGCACCCTCACCGGCTCCATTGGCATCTTTGGGGTGATCAACACCGTGGAAAATACCCTCGGGTCGATTGGCGTCCACACCGACGGCGTCGCCACGTCGCCGCTGGCGGATGTCTCCAGCACCAAAGCGCTGCCGCCGGAAGTGCAGCAGCTGATGCAGTTGAGCATTGAGAATGGCTATCAGCGCTTTATCACCCTGGTGGCTAACGCCCGTAAGAGCACGCCGGAGAAAATCGACCAGATCGCCCAGGGCCACGTCTGGACCGGGGAAGATGCCAAAGCCAACGGCCTGGTCGACAGCCTCGGCGACTTCGACGACGCGGTGGCCAAAGCCGCCGAGCTGGCGAAGCTGAAAACCTGGCACCTCAACTACTATCAGGAAGAGCCGACCTTCTTCTCGATGGTGCTGGACAGCCTGACCGGCTCGGTACGCGCCTCGCTGCCGGCGGCCATTCAGGCCTGGCTGCCTGCGCCGGTCGCCGCGGCGGCCGAGACGGTGAAAGCGGAGAGCGACAAGCTGGCGGCGTTTAACGACCCGCAGAATCGCTATGCCTTCTGCCTGACCTGCGCTAACATCCGTTAATACGCAGCGGGGG
>NZ_GL882821.1:18690-20582 GCF_000195655.1 Klebsiella sp. MS 92-3 | reverse complement strand
CCCCCCCCCCCCCCCCCCCCCCGGGGGCCCCCCTTTTCCCCTCTCCTGCCAACACTGCCACAAAGCCCGCGACCGACGCTGTATTTTTTCCTGCGTCTCTTTATACTGCGCCTGTCTACGACCAACCTAAGCGATGCTATGCAAAAAAAATCGATTTACGTTGCCTACACCGGTGGGACCATCGGTATGCAGCGCTCTGAACACGGCTATGTACCCGTTTCCGGCCATCTGCAGCGTCAGCTGGCGCTGATGCCGGAGTTCCATCGTCCGGAGATGCCGGACTTCACGATCCATGAATACCATCCGCTGATGGATTCATCCGATATGACCCCCGAGGACTGGCAGCACATCGCCGACGATATCCGCAGCCATTATGAGGAGTATGATGGCTTTGTGATCCTCCACGGAACCGACACCATGGCGTTTACCGCCTCGGCGCTGTCGTTCATGCTGGAAAACCTTGGCAAGCCGGTCATTGTGACAGGGTCACAAATTCCGCTGGCCGAGCTGCGTTCCGATGGTCAGATTAACCTGCTCAACGCCCTGTACGTCGCCGCCAACTATCCGATTAACGAAGTGGCGCTGTTCTTCAACAATCGACTGTTCCGCGGCAACCGCACCACCAAAGCCCATGCCGACGGCTTCGACGCTTTCGCCTCGCCAAACCTTGCCCCGCTGCTGGAGGCCGGGATCCATATTCGCCGTCTCGGTACTCCGCCGGCGCCGCAGGGTAGCGGAGAGCTTATCGTGCACCCCATCACTCCGCAGCCGATTGGCGTGGTGACGATTTATCCCGGCATCTCCGCCGACGTGGTGCGTAATTTTTTGCGCCAACCGGTGAAAGCGCTGATCCTCCGCTCCTATGGCGTCGGCAATGCCCCACAGAATGGCGAGTTTATTCAGGTGCTGGCGGAAGCCAGCCAGCGCGGTATTGTAGTGGTCAATCTGACGCAGTGCATGTCCGGAAAGGTGAACATGGGCGGCTATGCCACCGGCAACGCCCTCGCCCAGGCGGGGGTCATCAGTGGTTTCGATATGACGGTGGAAGCGACGCTGACCAAGCTACACTATCTGCTTAGCCAGCAGCTGGACGTTGACGCCATTCGCGCGGCGATGCAGCAAAATCTGCGTGGCGAACTCACCCCCGACGAGGCTTAAGGAGGACGTATGGCACATCGAGCGCTGTTACTGGTTGATTTGCAGAACGACTTTTGCGCCGGCGGCGCGCTGGCCGTTCCTGAAGGCGACAGTACCGTCGACGTAGCCAATGCGCTTATCGACTGGAGCCTGGCGCGCGGCGAGCCCATCGTCGCCAGCCAGGACTGGCATCCGGCGGATCACGGCAGTTTCGCCAGCCAGCACCAGGTGGAACCCTACACCGAGGGCGAGCTGGACGGCCTGGCGCAAACTTTCTGGCCGGATCACTGCGTGCAGCACAGCGAAGGCGCGGCGCTGCATCCGCTGCTCAAGCAGCAGGCGATCGCCGCTGTGTTCCACAAAGGGCAAAACCGGATCATCGACAGCTATAGCGCTTTCTTTGACAACGGTCACCGGCAGAAAACCGAACTGGACGGCTGGCTGCGTGGTCAGGGGATCGTGGAGCTGACCGTTCTCGGCCTCGCCACCGATTACTGCGTTAAGTTCACCGTGCTGGATGCCCTGGCGCTGGGCTACGCGGTCAACGTCATCACCGACGGCTGTCGCGGCGTAAATCTGCAGCCACAGGACAGCAGCCAGGCGTTTATGGAGATGGCCGCCGCGGGCGCCACGCTCTATACCCTCGACGACTGGCGGGAAACTCAGGCCTGATCCCTCCCCCCCCCGCCTCTCCCCCCCCCCCCCCATCCTTTCTTGGGGGCTTACGCCGACGATGACGATGACCGCTTTCTGGC
>NZ_GL882821.1:13591-18653 GCF_000195655.1 Klebsiella sp. MS 92-3 | reverse complement strand
GCGGCGGGGTCTTCTTCTGCCGCCTCGCTATTGTCCATAAATTGAACTCTCTCGCAGTTTCAACAGGTTATTGCTGCTAGTCTGGCAAGGCTGTTTTTTCGCCACGCCATTTCCGTGGCGTGGTTATTTTTATGTCAAAGAGGAACCACTATGAAACGTTTGCCCTTGCTGGCAGCTTTGCCCTTGCTTTGCGCTTCCGCGCTCTCTGCCCAACCGCTGATGTCCGTCGGCTATTTTAACGGCGGCGGCGACGTCACCGCCGGGCCGGGCGGTGATATCGATAAGCTGGACGTCCGGCAGATCACCCATCTCAACTACTCGTTTGGCCTTATCTATAACGATGAAAAAGACGAGACCAATGCGGCCCTGAAGGATCCTGCTCATCTGCACGAGATCTGGCTGTCGCCGAAGGTGCAGGCGGATCTGCAAAAGCTCCCCGCCCTGCGTAAACAGAATCCGGACCTCAAAGTCCTGCTGTCGGTCGGCGGCTGGGGCGCGCGTGGTTTCTCCGGCGCGGCGGCGACCGCAGAAAGTCGCGCCGTCTTTATTCGTTCCGCGCAGAAAATCATCCAGCAATATGGTCTGGACGGCATTGACCTCGACTGGGAGTTTCCGGTCAACGGCGCCTGGGGACTGGTGGCCAGCCAGCCGGCTGACCGCGACAACTTCACTGCCCTGCTGAAATCGCTGCGTGAGGCAGTCGGTGAGCAAAAGCTGGTGACTATCGCCGTGGGCGCCAATGCCGAGAGCCCGAAAAGCTGGGTGGACGTCAAAGCGGTGGCCCCGGTGCTGAACTACATCAACCTGATGACCTACGACATGGCCTACGGCACGCAGTACTTCAACTCGAATCTGTATGACTCCAGCCACTGGCCGACGGTCGCCGCAGCGGATAAATACAGCGCCGATTTTGTGGTCAACAATTACCTGGCCGCCGGGCTTAAACCCAGCCAGATGAACCTCGGGATTGGTTTTTATGGCCGGGTACCGAAACGGGCGGTCGAGCCGGGGATTGACTGGACGAAAGCGGATGCGCAAAACAATCCGGTCACCCAGCCCTATTTTGGGCCACAACAGATCGCGCTGTTTGCCTCGCTGGGCTATGACCTGAGCAAAGACACCTATGTGAAATACAATGATATCGTGGGCAAACTGCTCAACGATCCGCAAAAGCGTTTTACCGAGCACTGGGACGATGAGGCGAAGGTTCCGTGGCTGTCGGTGCAGTCCGCAGAGGGCAAGCCGCTGTTCGCCCTCTCCTATGAGAACCCGCGCTCGGTAGCCATTAAGGCGGACTATATCAAGGCGAAGGGCCTCGCCGGGGCCATGTTCTGGGAATATGGCGCCGATGACCAGAATCAGCTGGCCCGTCAGCTGGCGGAATCGCTGGGGATCAAACACTAATCATGGCTGTTCCGCCGCATCGTCGGCACCGAGAGGCGTGACGCAGGCAGCATCGCCTGCAATGCAGGTATATCGCGCCGCCCGGGATAGGTTATGATGCCTGTTATCCGCTGCGCCAGGGGTTGGCGCAGCTTAACCGTTTGACAGGAGGCAGGGGGCCATGGCCTATATCCCCAAAAATTACGCACGTCTGGATGTGGGTTACCGCGAAAAGGCGCTCAAGCTTTTTCCCTGGGTGTGCGGACGCTGCTCACGGGAGTTTGTCTACTCCAATCTGCGCGAGCTGACGGTGCACCACATCGATCACGACCACTCCAATAACCCGGAAGATGGCAGCAACTGGGAGATGTTGTGCCTGTACTGTCACGATCACGAACATTCCAAGTACACCGAAGCCGATCAGTATGGCTCCACGGTGGTGGCAGGGGAAGATGCGCAAAAGAGCGTCGGCGAGGCCACCTACAACCCGTTTGCCGATCTGAAAGCGATGATGAACAAAAAGTAAGCGAAGCGGCTGACCGCCGGACGCGGTCATTCGACATGACGCCATCCGGCGCGCGGTTACCCGACGCCGGAACGTCTCACCGCCGGCCGGCGGTTTATTGCAGTTTAACGGTGGCGATCGGCTTCGGCACGATGCCAAAATCCTCTTTCAGCTGCTGTTTGCTCTTCATTACCATCTGCCCGCTGGTGTCGATGGTCATGTGCTGGGCGTCGGTGTTATACCGGGCCTGCCAGAGCATCACCAGCTGCAGGCTATTTTCCTTCTGCTCCGGCGTCAGCGCGACGCCATCCGGCCATTTTCCCAGCTCTACCGCCGTCGCCAGACGCTGATACACTTCCGGCGTCATACTGTCGATAATTTGCTCAATATCCATCTTCCGCTCACCTCCGCCTGGAATAATTTGCTGAATCGTTTCTTCAACCCTTGATTTGCTCGCCATTTTGCTCATCGGTGAAGCTCAGCGATGCCGAGTTGACACAATACCGCTCGCCGGTCGGCTGCGGACCATCCGGAAACACGTGGCCGAGATGGGCATCACAGTTTCCGCAACGGATCTCAATGCGCTGCATGCCGTGCGAATTGTCGGTCAGATAGCGAATGGCCTCCGCGCTTACCGGCTCGTAGAAGCTCGGCCAGCCGCAGCCGGAGTCGTATTTAGTCTGGGAGTTAAACAGCGGCGCATCGCACACCAGGCAGTGGTACACGCCATTTTTCTTGTTGTGCAACAGCCGTCCGGTGAAAGGCGGTTCGGTGCCATGATGCTGCGTCACGTAAAACTGCATTTCGCTCAAGCCATTTTTCAGCTCTTCCGGGGTGGGTTTATTCGCCATGGGCTTACATCTCGCTTTGCAATGGACTACTTTCGCTCCAATTCTAACAAAACATTAACAATGAAGCGTACACTTTTGTTCTAAACTTATCCGGTGCCCACAGGCAGCCAGATAATTGTGACTTAAATCACGTTTTTATCTTAAATGCCCTTTAAAATTCCGCGCGCAGCCCCCATATGGAATTGGGCTCAAAGGGAAAGTGAGGCAAATCAATCGCGCAAAGGTCTGCTCAGGATTGATTTGTCGCAATGATTGACACGATTCCGCTTGACGCTGCGTAAGGTTTTTGTAATTTTACAGGCAACCTTTTATTCACTAACAAATAGCTGGTGGAATATATGACTATCAAAGTAGGTATCAACGGTTTTGGCCGTATCGGTCGCATTGTTTTCCGTGCTGCTCAGAAACGTTCTGACATCGAGATCGTTGCAATCAACGACCTGTTAGACGCAGAGTACATGGCTTACATGCTGAAGTATGACTCCACTCACGGTCGTTTCGACGGTACCGTTGAAGTGAAAGACGGTCATCTGGTCGTTAACGGTAAAAAAATCCGTGTTACCGCTGAACGTGACCCGGCTAACCTGAAGTGGGACGAAGTTGGTGTTGACGTTGTTGCTGAAGCAACCGGTATCTTCCTGACCGACGAAACCGCTCGTAAACACATCACCGCTGGCGCGAAAAAAGTCGTTCTGACTGGCCCGTCCAAAGACAACACTCCGATGTTCGTTCGCGGCGCTAACTTCGACGCTTACGCTGGCCAGGACATCGTTTCCAACGCTTCCTGCACCACCAACTGCCTGGCGCCGCTGGCTAAAGTTATCAACGACAACTTCGGTATCGTTGAAGGCCTGATGACCACCGTCCACGCTACCACCGCTACTCAGAAAACCGTTGATGGCCCGTCTCACAAAGACTGGCGCGGCGGCCGCGGCGCAGCTCAGAACATCATCCCGTCCTCTACCGGCGCTGCTAAAGCAGTAGGTAAAGTACTGCCAGAACTGAACGGCAAACTGACCGGTATGGCGTTCCGCGTTCCAACTCCGAACGTATCTGTTGTTGACCTGACCGTTCGTCTGGAAAAAGCAGCGTCCTACGAAGAAATCAAGAAAGCCATCAAAGCCGCTTCTGAAGGCGCTATGAAAGGCGTTCTGGGTTACACCGAAGACGACGTTGTTTCTACCGACTTCAACGGCGAAGTTTGCACTTCCGTGTTCGATGCTAAAGCGGGTATCGCACTGAACGACAACTTCGTGAAACTGGTTTCCTGGTACGACAACGAAACCGGCTACTCCAACAAAGTTCTGGATCTGATTGCCCACATCTCCAAATAAGTTGAGATGAAAAAGTAATCTGTAAGAGCGACTTCGGTCGCTCTTTTTTTTGTCTGCAGAGATAGGATTGCACAATGATAAATAAAATTTTTGCTCTCCCGGTGAATGAAACCATTTCTCCCGTGATCTCCCGTCGCCAGCTGGACGACCTGGAGCTGATTGTCATCGACCATCCGCAGGTGAAAGCCTCTGTGGCGCTGCAGGGGGCGCACCTGCTCTCCTGGAAACCCGCCGGTGAAGAAGAAGTTCTGTGGCTGAGCAACAACACCCCGTTTAAACAGGGCGTCGCCCTGCGCGGCGGCGTGCCGATTTGCTGGCCCTGGTTTGGTCCTTCTGCGCAGCAAGGTCTGCCGTCGCACGGCTTTGCCCGCAATCTGCCATGGACCCTGGAAGGTCATGACGAAGACGACAGCGGCGTAATGTTGACCTTTGCGCTCCAGCACAGCGCTGAAACCATGAAGCTCTGGCCGCACGAGTTCACCCTCTATGCCCGCTTTAAGCTGGGCAAGACCTGTGAAATCGAGCTGGAAGCCCACGGTGAATTCGAGACCACCTCTGCCCTGCACAGCTATTTCAACGTCGGCGATATCGCGGCGGTGAAGGTGAGCGGTCTTGGCGAGCGCTATATCGATAAAGTGAACAATGCCGAAGAAGGCGTTCTGAGCAACGGCGTGCAGACCTTCCCGGACCGCACCGATCGCGTCTATCTCAACGCCGACAGCTGCAGCGTGATCCATGACGACGCGCTAAACCGCACTATCGACGTGGTGCATCATCATCAGCACAATGTGGTGGCCTGGAACCCGGGCCCGGCGCTGTCCGTCAGCATGGGCGATATGCCGGACGATGGCTACAAAACCTTCGTTTGCGTCGAAACCTGCTGCGTAACCCAGCCGCAGAAAGCCAGCGAAGAGACGCCCTCTCGCCTGGCGCAAACCATCAGCGTGAAAAAACGCTAATAGCAAAAGCCCCGTTGGTAACGGGGCTTT
>NZ_GL882821.1:9371-13499 GCF_000195655.1 Klebsiella sp. MS 92-3 | reverse complement strand
GTTGGTAACGGGGCTTTTGCTTTTCTTTGCCGTGAACGATGGGTTAAACCATATCCAGCCGGGTTTTTCGCTGCGGCGGCGGATAGAGGCGGTCCAGCTGCGCGAGCTCTTCCCCACTGAGGGCGATATCGAGCGCTGCGGCATTCTGCACCACATGCTCAATACTGGCCGCTTTCGGGATCGCCAGCACTCCCGGATGACGAATCACCCAGGCGAGCAGCAGTTGCGCTACCGTAATCCCCCGCGCGTTAGCCATATTAATGATATCGCTATGCTGAAAAAGTCCATCGCGTAAGCGCCCCGCCTGCGCCAGCGGGCAGTAGGCCATCACCGGCAGACTGTGCTGCTGGCACCAGGGCAGGAGATCGTATTCAATGCCCCGCGATGCGAGATGGTAGAGCACCTGGTTGGTTGCACAGTGCTCGCCATCCGCCGTCCGCCACAGCGCCTGCATATCCTCGGTGTCCAGATTAGAGACGCCCCAGCGGCGGATCTTGCCCTCGGCCACCAGCTTCTCCATCGCCTCAACCGTCTCCTGCAGCGGGATATCCCCGCGCCAGTGCAGGAGATACATGTCCAGATAGTCAGTCTGCAGCCGGCGCAGGCTGTTTTCACAGGCGCGGTGCATCGCCGCTTTGCCGGCATGCCAGGGATAGACTTTGGAGACCAGCACTACCCGGTCGCGCAGACCGCGGATCGCCTGGCCCACCACTTCCTCCGCCCCGCCGTCGGCGTACATTTCCGCCGTATCGATCACCGTCAGTCCATGGTCGATGCCCGCCCGCAGTGCAGCCACTTCCTGCTGACGCTGCGCCGCATGTTCGCCCATATACCAGGTGCCCAGCCCGATGGCCGGCACTGCCGCCTGCTCGCCGAAGCGTACTGTTTTTTTCACCATCTTCTCCTCCTTAACCGTATGCACCACCATAAAGCAAAACAGGGCGCAAGGCCCTGTTTTGATGCATGAAGCGCACTGTAAGAATGCACAATCAGAAGGTGTAGGTGATCCCGGTGGAGATCAGACCGCTCCAGGATTTATCCACCATCGGACTGTCGGTAATTTCATCCGACAGACGCGTGTAGCGCGCCACGCCGTAAACGCTCCAGTCACCAAGGAAGCGATAGTTAGCCGACAGTTCCAGATACGGGTTCCAGCTACTGTCCGGGTCATAGCTGCGCATGCCGCTGCGGCGCGACTCGTGCCGGGAGACACCATAGTAGTATTCGTTCTGATTGTCGCTGTTCCACTCCACGCCAATACCCGGCGTCAGCGTCAGGTTACCGTTGGTGTAACGGTACAGCCAGGCGAGATCCCAGTTAATACCGTTGCTGTTATCCAGCGTATCGCCGGCAATCGTCGTGCGCAGGAAGCCATAGGGCGTGTTGTGGACATAAGAAAGACCGGCCATCACGGTCGATTTACGTTTATCCAGTCGACGCATCTGCTCGCTGTCGCTGTCGCCCGGCTTGAAGTACATTGGCGACCAGTAGGCCGTAATCGACAGTTTATCGTTGGTGTCATTCCACAGGTAGTAACCCCCGCCCAGACCGTGGAACCAGAAGTTTTCGCTCTCATAACTAATGACCGGCACCGGGTAGACATCCGCATCATATTGCTTATACGGATGCTCAACGACCCCTACGCCAGCCCCAAGAGTGAACTTCCCGTCGGCATGCGCCGCGCTGGCGGACGTCGCTATCAGCACGCCGAGTGCCAGAAGTTTGATTTTAGTCACAATCCATATTCCCGTTGTCAAATAATCAGCCCGTGCAGTGTACCGTCGTAGGTCTCATGCCTCAAATTCTTTACCCGATATGACACAAATCGTTCACTTTGCCACCCTTCTCTTACCATCCGGTGACAGCCCTATGACAACTTTACGTCCCAACGAATCAAAAAGCGTCATGTTCAGGATGAGTTATTGATATGTCATTGAAATTGATTTTCTGCGCCATGCAAGATTTCTAAATGCATCTACGCTTAAATTTAGAAGGTGTAATTGCCGGGCACATTCACGCTACCCCACCCGCAACCTGGCATAAGGGTTGCTGGATACCAGGAGAGCGATGTTCAGCTTATGTCTTCCGGGGGCCCCCACTATTCATATGAACGGCTCTCAACCTGTGCTAAAAAACGAAAGGACGGCATGCCATGAATATATTCGATCACTATCGCCAGCGCTACGAAGCTGCCAAGGACGAAGAGTTCACACTGCAGGAGTTTCTTACCATCTGCCGGCAAGATCGCAGTGCCTATGCCAATGCGGCAGAACGTCTGTTGATGGCCATTGGTGAACCCGTCATGGTTGATACGGCTCTCGAGCCGCGGCTATCCCGTCTCTTTTCAAACCGGGTTATCGCACGCTATCCGGCATTTGAAGAGTTTTACGGTATGGAAGACGCCATTGAGCAGATCGTTTCCTACCTCAAGCATGCCGCCCAGGGGCTGGAAGAGAAGAAACAGATCCTCTATCTGCTGGGGCCGGTGGGCGGTGGTAAATCGTCGCTGGCTGAACGGCTGAAAGCGCTGATGCAGCGCGTGCCCATCTATGTGCTGAGCGCCAACGGCGAACGCAGTCCGGTCAACGATCACCCGCTGTGCCTGTTCAATCCGCAGGAAGATGCGCAGATCCTCCAGAAAGAGTATGGCATCCCGACCCGCTATCTCGGCACCATTATGTCGCCGTGGGCGGCCAAGCGCCTGCACGAGTTTGGCGGCGATATCACTAAATTCCGCGTGGTTAAAGTCTGGCCATCGATTCTCGAGCAGGTTGCCATCGCCAAAACCGAACCGGGTGATGAAAACAACCAGGATATTTCAGCGCTGGTCGGTAAGGTGGATATCCGTAAGCTGGAACACTATGCGCAGAACGACCCGGACGCCTACGGCTACTCCGGTGCGCTGTGCCGCGCCAACCAGGGGATTATGGAGTTCGTCGAGATGTTTAAAGCGCCGATTAAGGTGCTGCATCCGCTGCTGACCGCCACCCAGGAAGGTAACTATAACGGCACCGAAGGGATCTCCGCCCTGCCGTTTAACGGGATCATCCTTGCTCACTCCAACGAATCGGAATGGGTGACCTTCCGTAATAACAAGAACAATGAGGCCTTCCTCGACCGCGTCTATATCGTCAAGGTGCCTTATTGCCTGCGTATCTCCGAAGAGATCCGCATCTATGAAAAACTGCTCAACAACAGTGAGCTGACCCATGCGCCATGCGCCCCGGGCACCCTGGAAACCCTGGCGCGCTTTTCGATTCTGTCGCGCCTTAAAGAGCCGGAAAACTCGAGCATCTACTCGAAGATGCGGGTCTATGACGGCGAAAGTCTGAAAGATACCGACCCGAAAGCGAAGTCCTATCAGGAGTATCGCGATTACGCCGGGGTTGATGAAGGGATGAACGGGCTCTCCACCCGCTTTGCCTTTAAGATCCTGTCTCGGGTATTTAACTTCGACCACGTCGAGGTGGCCGCTAACCCGGTGCATCTGTTCTATGTGCTGGAGCAGCAGATTGAGCGCGAACAGTTCCCACAGGAGCAGGCCGAGCGCTATCTGGAATTCCTCAAAGGCTATCTGATCCCGAAATACGCCGAGTTTATCGGCAAAGAGATCCAGACCGCTTATCTGGAATCCTACTCCGAGTATGGGCAGAACATTTTCGATCGCTATGTCACCTACGCTGACTTCTGGATCCAGGATCAGGAATACCGCGATCCGGACACCGGGCAGCTGTTTGACCGTGAATCGTTGAATGCCGAGCTGGAGAAAATTGAGAAGCCAGCCGGGATTAGCAACCCGAAAGACTTCCGTAACGAAATCGTCAACTTTGTGCTGCGTGCCAGAGCCAACAACAGCGGACGTAATCCGAACTGGACCAGCTATGAGAAACTGCGCACGGTTATTGAGAAGAAAATGTTCTCCAATACCGAAGAGCTGTTGCCGGTCATTTCGTTTAATGCCAAAACCTCAACCGATGAGCAGAAAAAACATGACGACTTTGTCGACCGCATGATGGAGAAAGGCTACACCCGCAAACAGGTTCGCCTGCTGTGCGAGTGGTACCTGCGGGTTCGTAAATCGTCCTGATGCGTCCCACCCCCCCCCCCCCCCGCCGCGCCGCCCCGCGG
>NZ_GL882821.1:662-9251 GCF_000195655.1 Klebsiella sp. MS 92-3 | reverse complement strand
GCGGGGTCAACTGCAGCTGAATGATGATAAGTAAAGTTGGCTAATGCAGTACAGGAGGGCATATGACCTGGTTCATAGACCGACGCCTGAACGGGAAAAACAAAAGCGCCGTCAACCGCCAGCGCTTTTTGCGCCGTTATAAGGCGCAGATTAAACAGTCGATCTCCGAGGCCATCAACAAGCGCTCGGTGACCGATATTGAGAGCGGAGAATCCGTCTCGATCCCGACGGACGATATCAACGAGCCGATGTTTCATCAGGGTCGCGGCGGCCTGCGCAACCGCGTCCACCCGGGCAACGACCATTTTGTGCAAAACGACCGCATTGAGCGCCCGCAGGGCGGTGGCGGCGGTGGCGGTAGCGGTCAGGGGCAAGCCAGCGCCGATGGTGAAGGAAAGGATGAGTTTGTCTTCCAGATCTCGAAAGATGAATACCTGGATCTGTTATTTGAAGATCTGGCCCTGCCGAACCTGAAGAAAAACCAGCACCGGCAGCTGAACGAGTTTAAAACCCATCGCGCGGGTTTTACCTCCAATGGGGTGCCAGCCAACATCAGCGTGGTACGTTCACTGCAGAACTCGCTGGCCCGCCGTACGGCGATGACCGCCGGCAAGCGTCGTGAACTGCGCGCCCTGGAGGAGGATCTGGAAGCCATCAGCCGCAGCGAACCGGTGCAGCTGCTGGAGGAGGAGCGCCTGCGCAAAGAGATTGCCGAACTGCGGGCTAAAATCGAGCGGGTGCCGTTTATCGACACCTTTGACTTACGCTACAAAAATTACGAAAAACGGCCGGAGCCTTCCAGCCAGGCGGTGATGTTCTGTCTGATGGACGTCTCAGGCTCGATGGACCAGGCCACCAAAGACATGGCCAAGCGCTTTTATATCCTGCTGTATCTGTTCCTCAGCCGGACTTATAAAAACGTCGACGTGGTCTATATCCGCCACCATACCCAGGCAAAAGAGGTGGATGAGCACGAATTCTTCTATTCTCAGGAAACCGGCGGCACCATTGTCTCCAGCGCCCTGAAGCTGATGGATGAAGTGGTGCAGGCCCGCTATGACCCGGCGCAGTGGAACATCTACGCCGCCCAGGCGTCGGATGGCGACAACTGGGCCGATGACTCCCCGCTGTGCCACGAACTGCTGGCGAAGAAAATTCTGCCGGTGGTGCGTTATTACAGCTATATCGAAATTACCCGCCGGGCGCATCAGACCCTGTGGCGCGAGTATGAACACCTGCAGGCGACCTTTGATAATTTCGCCATGCAGCATATTCGCGACCAGGAGGATATCTACCCGGTATTCCGCGAACTGTTTCACAAGCAGTCATCTAAAAGTGAAGCTTAACTAAATACTCAGCCAGTGAGTCGAGTGACTTGCTGGCTGTTTTCCTCAGACACAAGGCCCGGTGGCACATCCATACATCATGTAAAACGGAAACAACGGGGCCAGGGCAACGGCGCCAAGCGAGCTAATCGTTTTGGTCTTATCATTGATTGATACCACAACGGGGTGCGCTAACTGGTAGGCGGCGGCCAGATCTGACGCGTCCGATGCAGTCCAAAATCCTGTCGCTTTAAACAACACCCCGAGGCGATCGTTATCAATTTGCACCGCATGATACTGATTCACCAGCTCGCTATGCTGCCCGGCATCCAGTTTGCGCTGATCCATCACCACCAGATATTCCGCCGTCACCTCATGTTGTACCACGACAAAGTTAACCCGCACGCCGGAAGCCTGTTGGTGAAAGCGTTCATAAAAGGTCTTATAACGCTGATATTCCTGAGGCACACCGTCACGGACAAAGCGGTAACTGTATTTCGCTGAGCTGGCGACAATACCGGACTCTGTGGGTTTCATCGCCACAATGGTATCCCGAGGCGGCAAGTTTGGCGTGCTGGTACAGCCTGCGAGTATCGCCACCACCACCAGCGATAAGACATATTTCATCATTTTCAGCCGTTCCTGTTCGCAATTTTCTCTATGACATCTGGCGTTTTTTTAACACTCCAGGTACAAATCCCTAACCCTGTGTATCATAACTGCCTAATCTGCTTCAAACATTCGCGCGATCGTCAGCGTTGAACTGTTTCTACTCTCAGGAGCCTGCTATGACCCCTTTTTATCAATTGACGGCTACCCGCCTGCGCGGCCAGCCCCTCTCCATGGCTGACTATGCTGGCAAGGTGGTTCTGGTGGTGAATACGGCCAGCCATTGTGGCTTCACACCGCAATACGCTGGCCTGGAAGCGCTCTACAAAAAGTACGCGGCTCAGGGGCTGGTAGTGCTTGGTTTCCCGTGCAACCAGTTTGGTAAGCAGGAACCCGGCGGTGCGGATGAAATCGAGCAGACTTGTCACGTTAACTACGGCGTGAGCTTCCCGATGTTTGAGAAAGTGGACGTCAACGGCCCCGCCGCACACCCGCTGTTTCGTTATCTGAAACAAGCGTTGCCCGGCGTGCTCGGCGGACGGATCAAGTGGAATTTCACCAAGTTCCTCATCGGTCGCGACGGCACACCCCTCACGCGTTTTGCGCCGTTCACGACGCCGGAGAAAATGGAAGCCTCCATTGTCGCGGCCCTCACGCGCTGAGTGTTCCCGTCATGCCACGTTCACCCAGCGGCGGCTGGCTGCCCATACAAGGTAGACGTCGCTCTCACGCGGCCAGCAACCGTCTGTTGCTGGCCGATCTTCCACCTGCCCGGTCATCAGCCTACAGCGGCGACACGGCCTCGACTTCATGCTGAAACACATAGGGGTCGGAGAGGAGTTCGAATGCTTCGTCGTCCGGATAGGTGACCGCGACGTGATAGTCTTCGCCAGCGAAGGCTTTGACCGCCGCGAGATCCTGCCAGTAGGTGGCAAGAAAGAAATGCGCCCATTCGCCCTGGTTTTCCTGGCGCACCAGCGCCCCCCGGTTGCCGGCGATGCTCTGAGCGTGTTCCACGCCGGTCCGCTCGAGATGGCGGGCAAACCCCTCAGCATGTTGCAATGGCACACAGCCGTGCCAGGTCCTGACAATCATTTGCGTTCTCCTGTGGTGATAAACGTCTCACCCTAACATCGACAGGCATTTCTGGGGGAGCGCAACAATGCCGCGCTGGCAACAACACAAAATTATTTTGCCGGACGGGGATATCCTCTCACTCTGCAGTATTTCCGACTGCGGGGCAGCATTGGGCCGAATATTGCGCGGCGAGTATCACTGTTAGCTGGCGCGGAGAAAATCGTGGCTCGTCAGCCTCGGGCAGTCTTATCGATACACGCCCAAGCCGCGCCCCTTCAGGGCATCGCCAGCCGATCTTGATGGTCCGCAAAGAGAGCGATGAGATGGTCGGCGAGAACCCGCACGCGTCTGGATCCGGCCAGGTCAGAATGCATCACCAGCCAGAGGGTCTGATCCGCGCCGATCTCCGGCTGCAGGCACTGCAGACCGCTGGCCCGCGCCATAAAGTGCGGCAGGACGCCCAATCCGAGGCCCGCGGATACTGCGGAAACCTGGGCCACGAGCGTATTGGCTTCGACTTTACACGGCCGGCCGCGCAGGGTGCGCGTGATCCATTGGGCGGCCGGCAGGTGCTGGTGAGTTTCCGGCCACCCCACAAAGTCCGCCTCGCTCAGCGACAGGCCGTCCGCGCCGGCCAGACAGTCGGCGGCGCCATAGACGCCAAACCCCACCGTCCCCAGCCGCTTTAACGTCAGATGCCCGGCCTCAGGCTTGACCATGCGGATCGCCAGATCGGCATCCCGACGGTGCAGGTTCACCGGCTGCACGCCGCTCAGCACCTCCACCCGCAGCTCGGGATAATGGTCCAGGAGCCCTTTCAGGGAGGGCAGAATAAAATGCGTGGCCAGGTTATCCGAGGTGGCCAGGCGAACAACCCCGGCGACATGCCCCTGCAGTTGCGCCGCTTCGCCGAACGCCAGGCCAGCGTATTCCAGCGCCTCCGCCCGCGCGAGCAGGGCTTCACCATCGTCGGTCAGGCGTTAGCCGCTCTGATGGCGGCTGAAGAGCGGAACGTTCAACGCCTGCTCCAGCCGATCCAGCCGGCGGGACACGGTGGCAATTCCCATGTTCATCTTGTCGGCAGCGCCGCTCAGCGTTCCCGCCCGGGCGATGGCGAGGAATATGCGAGCATCATCCCAGTGGAATTCTGCGGTCATCTCTTTTCCATTTATGGAAAACGGCTCTCCGTTTTCCGCTCTTTTTTATCAGTTTCGCAGGGATGATACTGCACGCCATTCGCGGAGACAACCAGGCCATCCGATCGCCTGCTCTCTCCTCACCTGAACGTCCGTGCACCGCGCGGAACGCTCCTTTCCTAAGGATACGCCTGATATGAAAGAGATTGCTTTACCCCTCCACCCGGCGCCGGCGCGCGTCTGGATTGCCGTCGTTGCGCTCGGGATCTGCGCCTTTTCGATCGTCACCAGCGAACTGGCGCCGGTGGGCATGCTCAGCGCCCTGGCGGCGGATTTTCACCAGACGGAATCCGGCGTGGGCCTCGCCGTCACCGCCTATGGCTGGGTAGGCGCCCTGGCGGCTCTGCTTTCCGGCGCAATGCCGACGCGTATTTCCCGCAAGGCGCTGCTGGTCGGGCTGATGCTGATCCTCGCGCTTTCCTGCCTCGCCGCAACCCGGTCTTATTCGATGTTCGCCCTGATGAGCGCCCGCATGATTGGCGCCCTGGCGCATGGCGCCTTCTGGGCCTTAATTGGCATTGTCGCCGCGCAGCTGGTGCCGCCGCACCGGCTGGGGCTGGCCACGGCGATCATTTTTGGCGGCGTGTCAGCGGCAAGCGTAGTGGGGGTGCCGCTGGCGAGCTTTATCGCCACCCTGGCGGGCTGGCGACTCGCGTTTATGTCGATGGCCTTGCTGTCACTAGCCGCCGCTGCGGTGCTGTGCTCGACGCTGCCCCCGCTGGCCGCCCCTGCCCCCGTCAGGCTGCGTGTTTATCGCGATATCTTCCGCAATCCGCTGCTCGGTGGCCTGTATGGCGCCACGGCCTGCATCATTACCGCTCACTTTGCTGCCTTCACCTACATTGAACCACTGCTGATAAATCTGCAGGGAGTCCCGGCGACCGCTCTCTCCGGCCTGCTGCTGCTGTCAGGGGTTTCCGGGCTGCTGGGTAACGTTATCGCGGGTAAGCTGATCGATCGTCATCTGAAGGGGCTGATTTTCGCTGCGCTGCTGCTGAGCGGGGGCGCGCTGGCGCTCCTTGGCGCCGCCCGTCTTGCGCCACTGCCGTTCTGTTTTAGCGGGCTACTGTTAGCCCTGTGGGGCGCCGGCATCGCGATTGTGTTCGTAGGCTTACAGACCTGGCTGCTGCGCAGCGCGGGCGCTGTCGCCCAGCCGGCGTCAGCCATTTATGTGGCCATTTTTAATGCCGCCATCGGCACCGGGGCGTTTGTCGGCGGCCAGCTGATCGCCTCAGCTGGCCTGTCGGGAATGGTGTGGCTGGCGGCGGGGATCATGGTGGGCAGTACGCTGCTGATCGCCCTGCTGAAAGCGCCTCTGCCCGGTCAGGTCAGTGCGGCGACGGCAGGCGCTTAGATTTGCGCCAGCCCGCCGTCGACATAGATCTCCGCGGCGTTAATAAAGCTCGACTCATCCGACGCTAAAAATACCACCGTCCGGCCAATCTCCTCCGGCTCGCCCAGCCGCCCGAGCGGTACACCGGCCGCCAGAGCATCGAACAAGCCCTGGCGGTCCGCCTCCGCCACCAGCCCTCCCAGACCCGGGGTACGTACCGGACCCGGGCTGACCACATTGATGCGGATCCCGCGGTCGCTAACCTCCAGCGCCCAGGAGCGCGCCAGGCTGCGTACCGCGGCCTTACTGGCGCTATAGATGCTGAAGTTAGCCGTCCCTTTTACCGCCGCCGTAGAGCCGGTCAAAATCACCGAGGCGCCATCGGTGAGCAGCGGCAGCGCTTTTTGCACGGTGAACACCACCCCGCGCACGTTGGTGGCAAAAATTCGGTCGACGTGCGCTTCGGTGATGGCGCTCAGCGGCAGCATATCCCCGCCGCCGGCATTGGCGAACAGCACATCCAGCCGGCCGGACTCTTCGGCAATGGTCGCAAATACCGCGTCAAGGTCGCTTAACACGGCGGCGTCGGCGCGGATCGCGCGGGCGGCGGGTCCGATGAATCTTACCGCCGCATCCAGCTCCTCCTGACGGCGGCCGGTGATGTACACCTTCGCGCCCTGCTCCGCCAGTGCTTTCGCCGACGCCAGGCCAATCCCGGCGCTGCCGCCGGTGACTAACGCCACTTTATCCGCAAGTTTTTTGCTCATGGTGCATTTCCTTGGTTAGAGTATAAACAGGCCAGGCTCGCGAACGCGCCCCGCCGGGTATGGAAAGCACTGTAATCGTCCCGGCGAGGCGGAAAAATGGCCTAATCTGAAAAACACTCTTCCCCTCGGTGGATAATGACCTCCAGTAACCAGGATAAAGCGAATAATGGACCGGTTTTCAGCTCTCAAAGCCTTCACCCGCGTTGTCGAAGCCGGCAGCTTTACCCGCGCCGCGGACTCGCTGAATATGCCCAACGCCACCCTCAGCAAAACCATTCAGCAACTGGAGGCGCATCTTGGGGTTTCCCTCCTGCAGCGCACTACGCGGCGTATTACCGTGACGCCGGAAGGACGGGAGTACTATGAAAAAGCCCGCTGTCTGCTGGAAGACCTGGAAGAGATCGACGCGTCTTTCAATACCGCCCGCAATAAGCCGAAGGGCCATCTACGGATCGCCATCGGCGGGTCGACCGCGTGCGATGTGCTGATCCCGCTGCTGGCGGACTTTATGACCTCCTGGCCGGATATCCGTATCGATTTGCAGGTGGCCGATAAGCCCGCGGACCTCATCAGCGGCAATATTGACTGCGCCATCCGCGGCGGTCCGATGGAAGACTCGACGCTGATCGCCCGTAAAATCGGCGAGGCGACGCTGGTCACCTGCGCCACCCCTGGCTATCTTCAGCGCTACGGCACCCCCGCCTCGCCGGATGAACTACATCATGGCCACCGGCTCATCAGCTATCTGTCGCCGGCCAGCGGCAGAGCGTTTCCGTTTCGCTTTACGCGTCACGGCGTCAGCACCGAGCTGAAGACAGAGCCCCATCTCGGCATCAATGAGAGCAACGCGCATATTGCCGCCGGCGAGGCCGGCTTAGGCATTGTGCAGACCTTTACCTATTCGCTGAAACCGGCGCTGGCGAGCGGCGAACTGGTGGAGATCCTCAGCGCCTGGCGCCCGGCCCCCTATCCTTTTCACGTTGTCTATGCCCGGCACCGGCACGTCCCGCCCCGGCTCCGCGTCTTTATTGACTGGCTGGCGGCGGTTTTTCCGGCCGCGGTGCAGGGATAGCGCGCGTTATCTGACGCGGAGCAGGTCGCCGTATCGCGTGGTGTAGCGCGGCGAGAGCATCTCTCGCTTCATCTGCCACTGCTGCTGGATCCCCTGGCCGGCAAAATAGAGCGCCCCCCTGCCGTTTTTCGCATTCAGCTGATCGAGAACCTGCATCAGTCTGGCGCTGTTGTGCCGCGGAGCAAGCTCGTCGAACAGATTCAGCTGGGCGACGCCCTGGCTGTAGAAATCGCCGAGCATCACGCCGGCCTTCTGATAGCGATGCCCCGCTTTCCAGATGGCATCCAGACAGCTCGTCGCCGCGGCGATAATATCTCGGGAGTCCTGGGTCGGCGTCAGCAGCTTTAGCGAGGCGCTGTTGCCGTAATAGGGTTCATTCAGCGCGAAGGGGCTGGTTTTGACAAAGGCGGAGACGAACCGGCAGTACTGATGCTCACCGCGCAGCTTTTCTGCTGCCCGCGCGGCATAGCTGCAGATCGCCTGGCGCATATCCTCATAGGCCGTAATCCGATCCCCGAACGAGCGGCTGCAGATAATTTCCTGCTTAGCGGGGGCAAACTCCTCCAGCGCCAGGCAAGGCTCGCCGCGCAGCTCCCGTACCGTTCGTTCGAGCACCACCGTGAAGTGCTTGCGGATAAAGCGGATATCGCTCTCCGCCAGCTGGAGTACCGTGCCGATCCCCATCGCTTCAAGCTTTTTGCCGATCCGCCGCCCGATGCCCCAGACCTCGCTCACCGGCAGCAGCGCCATCAGCTTTCGCTGCCGCTGCGGGCAGGACAAGTCCACTACCCCGCCCGTCTGCCGCGGCCACTGCTTCGCCGCGTGGTTGGCCAGCTTCGCCAGGGTTTTGGTCGGGGCGATGCCAACGCCCAGCGTCAGATGGGTACGCTGCAGCACCGTGGCGCGGATTTCGCGGCCAAAATCGGTCAGATCTCTGCAATGACGCACACCGCTGACATCGCAAAAGGCCTCATCGATACTGTAAATTTCGCAGCGCGGGGTGAGCTCTTCCAGGGTGGCCATCACCCGGCTGGACATGTCGGCATACAGCTCATAATTACTGCTAAACGCCACGACGCCGTGGCGAAGAAACGCAGCCTTCTGCTTAAAGTAGGGTTCGCCCATTTTCACAAACGGCTTCGCCTCCGCCGAGCGGGCGATCACGCAGCCGTCGTTATTCGACAGCACCACCACCCCCCCCCCCCCCCCC
>NZ_GL882821.1:0-560 GCF_000195655.1 Klebsiella sp. MS 92-3 | reverse complement strand
CCCCCCCCCCCCCCCCCCCCCGGGGCGGGGCGGGCCGGAAGGCGGTCTGACAGCTGGCATAGAAGGCGTTCACATCACAATGCGCGAACATGATCAGCCCGCCGCCTTGATGATGTAGGTTACGACGCCGAAAATATCGAGCGTCTCCTCGCGGCCGACCACGATGGGTGAATAGGCCGGGTTCATCGGGTTAAGCTGCACCCGCGGCAGAAGCTGCAGCTTCTTTACCGTAAACTCGCCGCCGACGGCGGCAATCACGATATCGCCATGCTCCGCTTTACGCGCGCTGTCCACCACCAGCAAATCGCCTTCGTCAATGCCGGCATCGATCATGCTGTCGCCAGCGGCTTTGACAAAATAGGTCGCGCTGGGATGCTGCACCAGCAGCTCGTTGAGGTCGATTCGCTTCTCAACATAGTCCTGAGCCGGGCTGGGAAAGCCGCACTGCACCAGGTCGGCAAAAAAGGGAAAGGAGACAATCTGACGTAGCTCAACCGGCGTGTAAACGTTCATTTTTCAACCCACCACACAATGTCGCGGTAGGGATACCCGTTACCGGA
>NZ_GL882820.1:826-9634 GCF_000195655.1 Klebsiella sp. MS 92-3 | reverse complement strand
GACAGACTGCGGACACGGAGCCGCTTGTGTACCGGGTGGCGGCGGCGCCCCGCCCCCCCCCCCGCGCGGGCCCCCCCTTTGTACCAGAAGATGAAGCCGATCAGCATGCTGAACAGCGACACATAGCCGAGCGCGACCCAGGAGGAGGCCGAGATGGCATGCCAGGAGGCGGGCTGAACCAGCAGCGAGGCGGGGAGCATCAACGGCAGGGCAATCACCAGCGCCCAGCAGATCACCTGCCAGCCGCCGAGCTCCCGCGTCAGCTTCGCCCCTTCCGCATAGCCGAGGCCGCAGACGATAACCGCCGCCAGCATCAGCAGATCGCCGCTGAGTGAGGCCGCCGCATTTTGCGTCAGGGCGAATCCCACCACCAGCAGGCTGCCCAGCAGCGAAAAGATCCAGAAAGCCCGCCGCGGGCGTTCGCCGCCGCGCAGTACGCCGAAGAGGGCGGTCATCAGCGGCAGCAGGCCAATAAACACAATCGAATGCGCCGAGGTGATGCGCTGCAGGGCCAGCGCCGTGAGTAGCGGAAAGCCGAGCACCACCCCGGATGAGACGATGATCAGGGACACAAGCTGCGCCAGGCGCGGGCGTTTCTGGCGAAAGCCCACCAGCAGCGCGATGGCAAGCAGCCCGGCGATAGAGGCGCGCAGAAAGGTCAATAACAACGGATCCATATCCTGCACCGCCAGCCGCGTCGCGGGCAGCGAACCGCTGAAAATGATCACCCCCAGTAAACCATGAAGCCATCCGGACCAGGGGCCGGGCGCCGATTTATCCAGTGTTGAATCTACCACGTTAACCTCGCGTTATCTGATTGGGCTGCGCCCGCTTGAGCATCGTCAGCGGCGATGGTAATGTGCCCAATCTAATACAATCAAATTATTGTCATAGATACATTTCGCGATGAAAGCCCGATATAAAGCCGTTGTCGATCGATATGCGCAGGCGATCCGCAGCGGGCAGCTGCCCGCAGGCAGCCGTCTGCCGACGCACCGTACCCTTGCCGCCGGGGAGCGCATCTCGCTGGCCACCGCCACGCGCGTCTACCGTGAACTGGAAGAGATGGGGCTGGTCAGCGGCGAAACCGGCCGCGGCACCTTCGTGCGCGACCTCTCGCTGCCGCCGGGGCATGGGGTCGATCAGCAGGTGGTCGCCGCCGATGTTGTGGATCTCAATTTCAACTACCCTTCGCTGCCGGAGCAGGGCGATGCGCTGCGCGAGGCGCTCAGGCAGCTGGCGATGGCGGGCGATATTGACTCGCATCTGCGCTATCAGCCTCATGCAGGGCGGCTCGCCGAGCGGGACATTATCGCCCGCCATTTGACCTGCCAGCACTTTGCGCCGGACGCGGAAAATGTCCTGATCGTCAACGGCGCACAGCACGGGCTGGCGGTGACCGTCATGGGGCTGTTACGTCCGGGGGATGTGGTGGCGGTGGATGCCCTGACCTATTCGGGCTTCAAAGTTCTGGCGGCGCTGTATCATCTGGAGCTGGCGGCGATCCCCTGTCGGCCGGAGGGACCGGACCTGCGGGCGCTTCATACGCTGTGCCAGCAGCGGCGGGTGCGGGCGGTGTATACCATGCCGACGCTGCACAATCCGCTGGGCTGGGTGCTCAACACCGGGCAGCGACAGGCGCTGGCCGATCTCGCGCGCCAGCACGATCTGCTGATTATTGAAGATGCCGCCTATGCCCGGCTGGTGAGCCATCCGCCGCGGCCGGTGGTCAGCTATGCGCCGGAAAGAACGGTGTATGTCACCGGATTTTCAAAAAATATCGCCACCGGACTGCGCGTGGGGGTGGTGATTTCTCCGCCGCGCTATCGGCCGGAGATTGAGCGCGCCATCCGGGCCACGACGTGGAATACGCCGACGCTGATAAGTTCGCTGATCTGCGCCTGGATTGAAGATGGCACGGTGGCGCGCTTTGAAACGCAGAAACGCCAGGATGCGCGACAGCGGCAGCAGGTGGCCCGCGAGGTGCTTTGTGGGCTTCCCGTCGTCAGTCATCCCGATTCGTACTTCGTCTGGCTGCCGCTGGGTGAAGAGAGCCGGGCCGATCGGCTGGCGAATGCGCTGATGGAACGCCGCATTTCGGTATCGACCGCCGAGCCGTTCTGCGTCTCCGCCACGATCCCGCAGGCGCTGCGCATTGCGCTCGGATCGGTGCCTTTCGACAGCCTGCGCCCGGCGCTGCTCAGCGTGCGCGACGCCGTTGAGTATGAACAATACCGCTAACCCATCTGCTCCAGCTGGCCGCGCAGGACCTCCACCCCCTGGGCGATGGCGTCAGGGTTAATGGCGTGGAATCCCATGCGAAAATAGTTATCCGGCGGCGCGGCGCTGAGAAAATGGCGCGCCCCGGGCTCAATCAGCACGCCGGCGTGGGCGGCGCGCCAGGTGAGCTGCTGGGTGTTGATCTGCGCCGGGGTCTGCAGCCAGAAGGCGTTAGCATGTTCGCTCCCTGCCAGCGCGCGACACGACGGCAGATAGCGCTGCAGGGCGGCGTGCAGACGCTCCCAGCGCTGGGCGGAGTCATAGTGGTAGCGCCGCAGATGGGTTTCATAATGGCCCTGTGCAAGGAAGTGGGCCATCTGGTACTGAATGTTGGTCGGCGGATGGCGATAGACCAGCCGGCGTAGGGCGCGCGCCTCGTCGATCAGGTCCGGGTCGGCGACCATAAACCCCAACCGCAGCCCCGGTGACAGCGCTTTTGACAGGCTGCTGACATACACCACCCGGCCGCTGCGATCGCTGGCCTTCAGCGCCGGCAGCGGGTTGAGGGTAAAGTTACTCTCCGAGTCATAATCATCTTCAATAATGACCGCGTCATGGCGGGCGGCATGCTCCAGCAACTGGCGACGCCGCGCACTGCTCATGGTCACCCCGGTGGGCACCTGATGGCCTGGAGTGACATAGTAGTAATCGCAGGGACGCTCATTAAGCACGATCCCCTCTTCATCCACCGGGTGCGGCACCACCTCGGCGTCGGCGAGCAGAAAGGTGTTGATGGCTTCGCGGAAGCAGGGGTTTTCGACGCCAATGCGGGTGGTGGAAGAGAGCAGCAGTCGGGTCAGCAGGTAGAGGGCATTTTGCGAGCCAAGGGTGATGAGAATTTCATCCGGCGCGGCGACAATGCCGCGCTTGGGCAGCACCCGGGTGCGGATCTGCTCGATCAGCATCGGCACATCCTGGTCAATATGGTCGATGACCCACGCCGGGTCGCGCACCCCGCCGTGCAGCCAGTTCGCCGCCGAGCGCCAGGTGGCCAGCGGGAATTGCCGGGTATCGGGCTGGCCGTAGATAAACGGGTAGCGGTAGTGCATCCAGCCCGCCGGTTTGAGGATCGACTCCTGCTGGCTGGGGGTCATCTGCAGCCGGTCGCCCCAGCGTGGTGCAGCCGCTTCGCGCTGCGGTGCACTCTCGACGGCGGCAGGCGAAGCTTCATGATAGTCGGGATGCAGGTAGTAACCGCTGCGTGGGCGGCTAATCAGGTAGCCCTCGTTGACCAGACTTTCAAACACCAGCGCGGTGGTGTTGCGCGAGACGCGAAGCTGGCTGGCCAACTGGCGACAGGAGGGCAGCGGGGTGTCGGCGGCGAAGATCCCGCTGAGAATGGCATTCACCAGCGTCTCTCGCACCTGTTCCTGCAAACCGCGGCCAGGCTGAAAATCAACGTGTAACAGGTGACGGATCATACGGGGCTCCTCTGGCAATAACGCATTGCGACCACCCGTTACACTCAGCAAATTCCATACCACCCTGCCGCCATCTGACACAGCGATGCGGCCCATCTGGCTCTATACGGAATTGAAAAACGCTCCCACATTAAAAACGTATTCAGCCGCCGTGGACTGGAACGTCCCCGGCCACTATTTTGCAGAAACCTTTTCGCGTTCTGGAATGAACCCGTCTGGCCAATCCATCAGGGGTGAAATAATGAAAAAATCATTGGCATCAATGTGTCTGAGCGCTGTATTAACGGTCGCTTTTTCTTATCACGCCGTCGCGGCCGATCTTCCGGAAATAGAAAAATCCGGCACCCTGAAAGTGGCGACGGAAGATGATTATGCGCCGTTTAACTTTATGAATAATGGCCAGGCCGATGGCTTTAACAAAGATATGCTTGAGGAATTACGTAAGTACGCCAAATTCCATGTCGACCAGAGCATATTACCGTGGACCGGATTATTAGCGGCTGTCTCCACCGGGCAATACGATATGGCCTTAACCGGGGCGGTTATTACCGATGAGCGGCTGAAGGTCTTTGATTTCACCCCACCGTGGGCCTCCGCGCAGCACTATTTCGTCAAACGCGCTGGCGATACCTCGCTAAATACCATTGCCGATCTCAGCGGCAAAAAAGTGGGGTTACAGGCCGGGAGCGCGCTGCTGGCGCGTTTGCCGGAGCTGAAGGCGATGCTGGAGAAGACCGGCGGCAAGCTGGGACCGGTGGTGGAGTATCCCTCCTATCCGGAAGCCTACGCCGACCTGGCGAATAAGCGACTGGATTACGTGATTAACGTGGTGATCTCGGTAAACGACCTGGCGAAAGCCAAACCGAAGGTCTTCGCCAAAGGGCTGGCCGTCTCCGGACCGGGCTATATGGCGTGGCCGATCCCGAAAAACTCGCCGCAGCTGCTGGCCTATATGACCAAGTTTATGAACCACATGAAGGAGACCGGCAAGCTCGCCGAGCTGCAGAAAAAATGGTTTGGCGAAACCTATGACAACCTGCCGACCGAGGCGATCACCAGCCCGGAACAGTTTCACAAACTCGCCGGACTGTAATATTCCGCGGCGGGCGACCGCCGCCTGTTGTTGAGAAGGAGGGCCTCATGGATGCAATTTCCTGGCAGTTATTAATCGAAGGCGCATGGACGACCCTCTGGATTTCGGCCATCGCTATCGCCTTCGGGGTGGTGGCTGGCCTGCTGATCGCCCTGGTACGGATGCTGCGCCTGCCGGTGATCGACCAGCTGCTGGTGGTCTATATCAGTCTGGCCCGCGCGACGCCGCTGGTGACGCTGGTGCTATTTCTGTTCCTTTCCCTGCCCACGATGGGCATTAACCTCGACAAGAACGTGGCCGCCATTGTGGCGCTGACGCTTAACACGTCGGCGTTTAACGCTGAAATCTGGCGCAATGCCTTCCGCACCTTTCCGCGCGAACAGCGGGAGGCGGCGGAGTCGGTGGGAATGCGCCGCTGGACTTACTTCCGCTACATCATGCTGCCACAGATGTGGATCGAGAGCCTGCCGGCGCTGGTCAATGAGATGTCCTTTTTGATCAAAGGTAGCCCGGCCATCGCCGTGATTGGCGTGGTGGATCTCACCCGGGTCACCAACCGTATCTCCTCGGTCACCTACGAGCCGCTGTCGCCGATCCTCGCCGCCGGCCTGCTGTATGTGGTGATCATCGGCTGTTTGTTGAAGCTGCAGGGTATCGCGGAACGTAAAGCCAGGCGTCTGGCGCGCTAGGAACGGGAGGCATTATGAATCAGTGGGGCGTTATCTGGTCGGTTCGCGATAGCTTTATTGCCGGGTTATTCGCGACCCTCGAACTGTTTATTACCGCCGCCCTGGCGGCGCTGATTATCGGTATTGCGCTGTGTTATTTTAGCGAATATCAAAAGAAAGTGATTAACCGGATTATTATTGGTTTCGTCAGCCTGATGCGCGCGATCCCTTTTTTGATCCTCGCTTATCTTCTGTATTACGGGCTGCCGCAGCTCGGTATTAGCATGGAGCCGTGGACCGCCGGTTTACTGGCCCTGATTATTTATCATGGCGCCTATTTCTTTGAAATATTGCGCAGCCAGCGGCGGGTATTTTCCGGCGGATATATTGAAGCGGCAATTGCTCAGGGCTTTTCTCGCTATGCCATTTTTCGGCGGATTATTTTACCCAATATCGTCTCTTCCGCCTTACCGCTGATCGGCAATCAGCTGATTATTTGCCTGAAGGACACCGCTTTCCTGAGCATTATTACCGTTCAGGAGATCACCGCCGCCGCCAACAGCGTCCAGGCGACCTATTTTATTCCGTTTAACGCCTTTATCGTCGCCATTGGGCTTTACTGGGCGATCAGCATTCTACTGGAGCTGCTGATTAAGCGCCTGACCGCCTGGGGAGCCAAAAGAGGAATGAGCCATGCCTGAGTCTATTGCCGTAAGCGTCAAAAACGTCTCCAAACAGTTCGATAATGTGGAAGTCCTGCGGGATATTAACCTGACGGTGGAGAAGGGGACCGTGGTGAGTATTCTCGGCTCGTCCGGGTCGGGAAAATCCACCCTGCTGCGCTGTATGAACTGGCTGGAACAGCCGGACCGCGGTGAAATTCATATCGGCGGTCAACGGCTGGGGATTGATGAACAGCGCGGCCGGGCGATGTCGCACCGCCAGCTGGCCAAAATCCGCGAGCGGGTGGGGATGGTCTTTCAAAGTTTTAACCTGTGGCCGCACCTGACCGTGCAGCAGAACGTCAGCGAGGCGCTGCTGCGCGTTAAGGGCATGAAACGAGACGAGGCGAAGGCCATGGCCATGCAGCAGCTGGAGAAAGTCGGCATGGCGCACAAAGCCGATGTCTACCCGATCACTCTCTCCGGCGGACAGAAGCAGCGGGTGGCGATCGCCCGTTCGCTGGCGATGTCGCCGGAAGTTATTCTCTTCGATGAACCGACGTCGGCGCTGGATCCGGAACTGGTTAATGAGGTGTTGGGGGTAATGAAAGCCCTTGCCGCCGAGGGCTACACCATGGTGGTGGTGACCCACGAGATGGATTTTGCCCGCCAGGTGTCCAACGAGGTGGTGTTTCTGGAGAAGGGACTGCTGATTGAGAAGGCGCCGCCGGAGAAGTTCTTCACTCAGCCTGACTCCGAACGCGTCAGGCAGTTTCTGCAAAGCAGCCGTTAGTCCGGCCTGCATCCCCTGCCGGTATCGCCGACAGGGGATGCGTCGGGTTTCGCTTAATCCCGGTCGATAGCGAACGGCTGCCACGCCTGACGCACCGGCATCACCTCCACCCGGTTAATGTTCATATGCGCCGGCAGCGTGGCGATATAAAACATCTGCTCGGCGATATCGCGCGCGCTCAGCGGCGTGGTGCCGCGATAGAGCTTATCCGATGCCGCCTGGTCGCCTTTGGTTCGCACCAGGGTAAATTCGGTCTCGGCAATCCCCGGCGCCAGATCGGTGACCCGCACGCCGGTGCCAAGCAGATCGCAGCGCAGGTTATAGCTGAACTGCTTCACAAACGCCTTGCTGGCGCCATACACATGGCTGCCGGGATAGGGCCACTGCCCGGCGATCGAGCCGATATTGATAATGCTCGCCCCGGCGCCATGGCGGATCAGCGTCGGCAGCAGGGCGTGGGTCATCGTCACCAGACCAGTGACGTTGGTGTCGATCATCGTTTTCCAGTCCTCCAGCGCCACCTCCTGCGCCGGCAGCGGCGACAGCGCCAGCCCGGCGTTGTTGATCAGGGTGGTGATATCGGCGAAATCGGCGGGCAGCGACGCCACGGCGGCAGCCACCGCCTCGCTGTCACGAACGTCAAGCTCAATAATATGCACCGGCACCCTGGCGGCGAGTCTGTCCTGCAAGGCCTTCAGTCGCGGATAGCGGCGCCCGCTCAGCACCAGCGACCAGCCCGCGTCGGCAAACACCTGCGCTGCCGCTTCGCCAAAACCCGAGGTCGCCCCGGTGATAAACACTACGTTGCTCGTTGCCATCTCATTCTCCTGTGCGGTTGTCCCTTCACTATAAAAACGCCGGACGACAAGGCACAGGGCCAGACGACGGGCGGGGATGTGACACCGTGTCACATCGTTATGCGCGCACTGGCTCTATCCGATTTGCGCGGCCAAGGCCAATGATGAAGCCAACCACTACGACATGAGAGAGGGCAGGGTATGAAGCTGGCAATTCACAACGAGGTCGCGGTAAGCAATGACGAAGTTCGGCAATTAGATCGCGCCTATGTGTTTCATTCATGGTCGATGCAGGGCAATCTCAACCCGCTGGTCATCGCCGGGGCGCAAGGCTGCGATCTATGGGATTATGAGGGGAACACCTGGCTCGATTTCAGCAGCCAGCTGGTGAACGTCAACATTGGCTATCAGCACCCCCGGGTACTGGCGGCCATGAAGGCGCAGCTGGAAAACCTGGTCACCATCGCGCCCGCCACCGCCAACCTTGCCCGCGGCGAAGCAGCGAAGCGCATCGTCGACCTGGCGCCGGCGGGCTTCAGTAAGGTGTTCTTCACTAACGCCGGGGCGGATGCCAATGAGAACGCGATTCGCATGGCGCGGCTCTATACCGGGCGCGACAAGGTGCTGTCGGCCTATCGTTCCTATCATGGCAACACCGGCAGCGCGATCGCCGCTACCGGCGACTGGCGCCGGGTGCCGAATGAGTTCTCCCGCGGCCACGTTCACTTCTTCAACCCCTACCTTTACCGCAGCGAGTTCAACGCCGCGACTGAGGAAGAGGAGTGCCAGCGCGCGCTGGCGCATCTGCGGCGGATCATTGAATGCGAGGGGCCGACGGCCATCGCGGCGATCCTGCTGGAGTCCATCCCCGGCACCGCCGGGATCCTCGTGCCGCCGGCAGGCTATATGCAGGGCGTGCGCGCCCTGGCCGACGAGTTTGGCATCGTGCTGATCCTCGATGAGGTGATGGCCGGCTTTGGCCGCACCGGCAGCTGGTTCGCCTTCGAGCAGGATGGCGTGGTGCCGGATCTGGTGACCTTTGCCAAGGGGGTTAACGCCCGCGCCGGGGCGGCGGGGGGGGGGGGGGGGGGGGC
>NZ_GL882820.1:0-737 GCF_000195655.1 Klebsiella sp. MS 92-3 | reverse complement strand
GGCGGGGGGGGGGGGGGGGGGGGCGGGGTGCTGATTAGCGAGCCGATTGCCCGCTACTTTGACGACCACTTCTTTGCCGGGGGGCTGACCTACTCCGGCCATCCGCTGGCGATGGCGGCGATTGTCGCCACCATCGACGCGATGAAAGAGGAGAAGGTGGTTGAGAACGCGGCCTCTATCGGCAACGAGGTGCTGCGCCCCGGTCTCGAGGCGCTGGCGGAGAAGCACGCCATTATCGGCGAGGTGCGCGGTCGCGGCCTGTTCCAGGCGCTGGAGCTGGTGAGCAGCCGTGAACAAAAAACGCCGCTGACCGCCGCCGACATGGCTGCGATCAAAGGGGCCCTGACCGAAGCTGGGCTGCTGGCCTTTGTGGTGGAGAACCGCATTCACGTGGTCCCGCCGTGCACCATTACTGCTGAGCAGGTGGCGCAGGGGCTGGCGATTTTTGATGCGGTCTTTGCTCGCTTTGCCAGCCTGGCGAAGTAGGGGAGGGGGCCGGATACTGTTGCCCGACGGCGCGCTTGCACGGGCCTACGGGGTGTGAGCCTGTGAGTGGATCCTGTAGGCCGGGGAAGGCGCAGCCGCCACCCGGCGAAATAACGTCACAACTGAATATTTCCCTGTTCGCGCTGCGTCTGGCAGGGCTACAGCTTCTGTGTTAATTCCGGGCAGCTTGCGCTCCCAATATTTCTTCTGCGTTATGTCATTCATGGCGCAGGGAGCGCACAGGGGGCGGC
>NZ_GL882819.1:47648-50830 GCF_000195655.1 Klebsiella sp. MS 92-3 | reverse complement strand
GGGGGGGGGGGGGGCCCCCCCCCCGGCGGGCGTCTTTTTTTATTCTCATTGCCTTAGTCGTCGACCGCCAAACCATCCGGCCAGGCATGCACCACTGCTTTAATCAGCGTGGCCAGCGGAATGGCGAAGAAGACGCCCCAGAATCCCCACAGTCCGCCAAAGATCACCACCGACAGGATAATCACCAGCGGGTGTAAATTGACCGCTTCCGAGAACAGCACCGGAACCAGCAGGTTACCGTCCAGCCCCTGAATAATCAGATAGACCGCAAACAGGCTCCAGAACTCGGTGCCAGCGCCAAACTGAAACAGCGCCACCCCCACCACCGGAATGGTCACCACAAACGCGCCGATATAGGGGATCAGCACCGAGAAGCCGACCAGCACCGCCAGCAGCAACGAGTAGTTGAGGCCAAAGAGGATAAAGCCTATCCAGGTGGCGACGCTGACGACAATCATCTCCAGCACCTTGCCGCGAATGTAGTTGGTGATCTGCTGGTTCATCTCTTTCCACACCTGCCCAGCAAGCCCGCGATTGCGCGGCAGAACGCGGCGCACCGCGTTGAGCATCTGCTCTTTATCCTTCAGCAGGAAGAAGACCATCAGCGGCACCAGCACCAGATAGACCGCCAGGGTGAGTAACCCCACCAGCGAAGCCAGAGAGTACTTAACCACCGAGTCGCCCACCGTCAGCATCCGGGTGCGCATATTTTCCGCCATCGCATCGATAATGCCGGCATCCATTAACGCCGGATAGCGCCGCGGCAGCGTGGCGGCGAAATCAGAGAGCTTATTTAGCATGCCCGGCATATCGCGGATGAGGTAGATCCCTTGCTGCCAGGCTACCGGCAGCACCACAAAGGCCAGCAACAGCAGGATGCCCACAAAGAGGATCAGCACCAGCGAGGTGGCCCAGGTGCGCGACAGACCGATGCGCTCCAGACGAACGGTCGGCCACTCCAGCAGATACGCCAGCACGATAGCCACCAGCAACGGGGCCAGCAGGCCGCTGAAAAAGAACATAATGCCGAAACCGGCAAGCAAAATAACCAGCAGCGCTATCGCCTCAGGGTCGCTGAATCGACGGCGGTACCACTGCATTAACATCTCAAGCATAAAACCTTCCCTGAAGGGCCAAGCGGCGACAATCCGAGGAATTGTATCGAAATGTCACAAAAAAGACTTCGCTTTTTGATGCGCCGCAGTCAAACCGTTCTCCGCCATGAAGAACATATTTTCAAGGCGGCCAACGCCAGCTAAACTCGCTGGGATGCGGCCAGGGAACATTACGCCGCACAATCGGTCAAACTGGCACACCCACATTACAGGACAGAGGTTATGTTCAGGCAGTTGAAGAAAACGCTGGTGGCGACCGCGATCGCGTCGCTGACGCTGGGTTCGATAGGTCCTGCTTTTGCTGACTCCGCAGATACCCTGCCGGACATGGGAACCTCCGCAGGAAGCACGCTGTCAATCGGTCAGGAAATGCAGATGGGGGATTACTACGTCCGCCAACTGCGCGGTAGCGCGCCGCTGATCAACGACCCTCTGCTGGTGCAATATATCAACGGGCTGGGTATGCGTCTGGTGGCTCACGCCAACTCGGTGCGTACCCCGTTCCACTTCTATTTGATTAATAACGACCAGATCAACGCCTTCGCCTTCTTCGGCGGCAATGTGGTCCTCCACTCCGCCCTGTTCCGCTACTCTGATAACGAGAGCGAACTGGCCTCTGTCATGGCGCACGAAATCTCCCACGTGACGCAGCGGCATCTCGCCCGCGCGATGGAAGATCAGAAGCGCAATGCGCCGCTGACCTGGGTCGGTGCCCTGGGTTCGATTCTGCTGGCGATGGCCAGCCCGCAGGCCGGAATGGCGGCCCTGACCGGGACGCTGGCCGGCACCCAGCAGGGTATGATCAGCTTCACCCGCCAGAACGAAGAAGAGGCCGACCGGATTGGCATTCAGGTTCTGCAGCGCTCGGGTTTCGACCCGCAGGCTATGCCGATGTTTATGGGTAAACTGCTTGACGAGTCGCGCTACTCGACGCGACCGCCGGAAATGCTGCTCACCCACCCCCTACCGGAAAGCCGACTGGCCGATGCCCGTAACCGTGCCAACCAGATGCGCCCGGTGGTGGTACAGTCCTCGGCGGACTTCTATCTGGCGAAGGCGCGTACCCTCGGGATGTACACTAACGGCGACAACAAGCTGGGCACCGATCTGCTGAACGCCTGGGATAAAGGCAATATCCGCCAACAGCATGCCGCCCAGTATGGTCGCGCTCTGCTGGCGATGGAAAGCAACAACTTTGACCAGGCACGCAAAACGCTGCAGCCGCTGCTCAACGCCGACCCGCAAAATGCCTGGTATCTCGATCTGGCCACTGATATCGACCTCGGACAGAAGAAAACCAGCGACGCCATCAATCGTCTTAAAAACGCCCGCGAGCTGCGTACTAATCCGGTGCTGCAGCTGAACCTGGCCAACGCCCTGCTGCAGGGCGGGCAGCCCGGGGAAGCGGCGACCATTCTGAACCGGTATACCTTTACCTATAAAGAGGATGGCAACGGCTGGGACCTGCTGGCCCAGGCGGAAGGCGCGCTGGGCAATCGCGATCAGGAGCTGGCGGCGCGGGCTGAAAGCATGGCGCTGGTCGGCCAGCTGGAGCAGGCGATTTCCCTGCTCAGCAGCGCCAGCTCGCAGGTGAAACTCGGTAGCCTGCAGCAGGCACGTTACGATGCCCGTATCGATCAGCTACGCGATCTGCAGGCTCGCTTCCGTCCCTATCAAAAAATGTAAGGAGACCCCATGACCGACGCGGTAAAAATTTACCATAACCCACGCTGCTCCAAGAGCCGCGAAACGCTGAGCCTGCTGCAGAGTCGCGGCATCGATCCTGAGGTGGTGCTTTATCTTGAGACGCCACCGGATGCCGGGACGCTGCGCCAGCTGCTGCAGCTGCTGGGTATGGAGAGCCCCCGCGAGCTCATGCGCCAGAAAGAGGATCTGTATAAATCGCTCAATCTGGCCGACCCGGCTCTCAGCAACGCGGCGCTGATACAGGCGATGGTCGACAATCCGAAACTCATCGAGCGCCCTATCGTCGTCAGCCGCGGCCAGGCGCGTATTGGCCGCCCGCCGGAACAGGTTCTTGAGATCGTAAGCTAACTCACCCGCGCC
>NZ_GL882819.1:45784-47587 GCF_000195655.1 Klebsiella sp. MS 92-3 | reverse complement strand
GCTTGCGCGGCGCTTTTTTTACGTGGGCGATTCCAGATCTTTCACGCCAATATCTCCCGCCCGCCGGACGGTGCTACTGTTGATCCATCGCTCAATCCACTGGACGGATGAACATGAAAAAGCCGACCTCCACGCCCCATGACGCCGTGTTTAAGACCTACCTCTCCCATCCCGATACCGCCCGTGATTTCCTGCAACTGTATCTGCCCGAGACGCTGCTTAAAGTGTGCGATCTGCGTACGCTGCATCTCGAGTCCGGGCATTTTGTCGAAGACGATCTGCGTCCCTTTTACGCCGACATTTTGTATTCCCTGAAAACCACGGCGGGCGACGGTTATATTTATGCGCTTATCGAACACCAGAGCACGCCCGACCGGCATATGGCCTTTCGTCTGATGCGCTACGCCATCGCCGCCATGCAGCGCCATCTCGATGCCGGCCACGATCGCCTGCCGCTGGTGATCCCTGTTCTCTTCTACCACGGTCTGGTGAGCCCCTATCCGTTCTCTCTGCGCTGGCTCGATGAATTCGTCGCTCCGGAGCTGGCCGGCCACCTTTATCACGGGGCGTTTCCGCTGGCGGACATAACCGTCATTCCGGATGACGAGATTGCCACCCACCAGCGCATGGCAACGCTGGAGTTACTGCAAAAACATATTCGACAACGCGATCTGGCGCAGCTCCTCGACAAGCTGAGCGAATTATTATTGACTGGACTGGCGACGGAATCGCAGGTACAAGCCCTGATGCACTATCTGGTACAGGCAGGCAACACGCGCGAGCCGATTAAATTCATTCGCGAGCTGGCGTTACGTACGCCGCAGCATAAGGAGACGTTGATGACGATTGCGGAATATCTGGAACAACAGGGGCTGGAGCGGGGCCTGGCGCAAGGCCGTCAGGAAGGACGGAAAGAAGAGGCGCAGCGCATCGCTGTCGCTATGCTGCACAGCGGCCTTCCGCGCGACCTGGTCGCCCGGTTGACCGGGCTGACGGAGCAGGAGCTGACTCCCCTGGCGGACTAAAGCTTAAGGATCGCTTTCACGAAGGGGATCGTCAGCTTGCGCTGAGCGGTAATCGAGGCGTGATCCAGCTGATCGAGGGTCATAAACAGCGAACGCATCTCGCGATCCAGCCGCTTCAGCAGGAAGCGGCACACATCTTCCGGCATCTCGAAGCCGCGCAGTCTGGCGCGTAGCTGCAGCGCCTGCAGTTTGTCTTCATCCGACAGCGGCTGCAGCTTATAGATCTGCCCCCAGTCCAGCCGTGAGGCCAGATCCGGCAGGCCAAGATTCAGCTGCCGCGGCGGCCGATCGCCGGTGATCAGCAGCCGGGTTTTGCCTGATTCCAGGATCCGGTTATAGAGATTAAAGATGGCCATCTCCCAGGGCTCATCGCCGGCGACGCACTCGATGTTATCGATGCACACCAGCGCCAGCTGTTCCATCCCCTCCAGCACCTCGGGCACAAACCACGTCCGTTTATCCAGCGGCACGTAGCCTACCGCATCCCCGCGCTGGGAAAGCTCCGCGCAGGCGGCGTGTAACAGGTGGCTACGACCTGCCCCTTCACGTGACCAGATATAAATGTACCCGCTGTGTTCCTGGCGCAGTACGTTCTGGAGGGCGGCAAGTAGGGAAGGATTATCACCCGGCCAGAAACTCGCGAAGGTTTCGTCGTCAGGAAGATACAGTGGCAAAGAGAGCTGTGCCGGTGCGTTCAGATGGACCTCAACATAGGCTTACAGAAAAACGCGAAGAGTTTACCACAGATTTAGGTCAGGAGAGAACCGGGCGGGGGGGG
>NZ_GL882819.1:44303-45686 GCF_000195655.1 Klebsiella sp. MS 92-3 | reverse complement strand
GGGGGGGGGGGGGGGGGGGGGCCCCCCGCCCGGGTCAGGCGATCGTTATTTAAACTCTTCGCTATCCGCCGCGTCGAGGACCACCTCTTCCGGACGCAGGACGCTGATAAGCTTGAAAATCAGGCTGAGGGCGATGCCCACGATAGTCGCAAGCGCCATCCCTTTCAGCTCGGCGGCGCCAATGTGCACTTTAGCGCCGCTAACGCCGATGATCAGGATCACGGAGGTGAGGATCAGATTCTGCGCTTTACTGTAATCCACCTTCGATTCAATCAGTACGCGGATCCCCGAGGCGCCGATCACCCCGTACAGCAGCAGGGAAACGCCGCCCATCACCGGCACCGGGATGATCTGGATAGCCGCCGCCAGTTTGCCGACGCAGGAGAGCAGAATCGCAATGATCGCCGCGCCGCCGATTACCCAGGTGCTGTAGACCCGGGTAATCGCCATCACGCCGATATTTTCACCGTAGGTAGTGTTGGGCGTCGAACCGAAGAAGCCGGAAACGATCGTCGACAGGCCGTTGGCAAACATCGAACGATGCAGGCCCGGGTCGCGGATCAGATCGCGCTTAACGATATTGGCGGTCACCACCAGATGCCCCACGTGCTCGGCAATCACCACCAGCGCGGCGGGCAGTATGGTGAAGATAGCAAACCACTCAAAGCGCGGAGTGTAGAAAGTCGGCAGCGCGAACCAGTGCGCCTCGGCGATCGGGGTGGTATCGACCACGCCCATCACAAACGACAGCGCATAGCCCACCAGCACGCCGATCAGGATCGGAATAATCGCCAGGAAGCCGCGGAACAGCACGGATCCGAACACCGTCACCGCCAGGGTCACCATCGAGATAATAATGGTTTTACTGTCCGGTGACTGGCCGTCGGCCGGCAGCAGCCCGGCCATATTAGCCGCCACGCCCGCCAGTTCGAGGCCGATAACCGCCACGATGGCGCCCATCGCCGCCGGCGGGAACATCACATCCAGCCAGCCGGTACCGGCTTTTTTGACAATAAAGGAGACGAGGCAGAACAGCACGCCGCACATAATAAAGCCGCCCAGCGCCACTTCGTAGCCCAGCGGCAACAGCAGCAGCACCGGGGAGATAAAAGCGAAGCTTGATCCCAGATAAGCGGGAATTTTGCCTTTACAGATAAAGAGGTACAACAGCGTACCGATGCCGTTGAACAGCAGGACGGTGGCCGGGTTAATGTGGAACAGAATAGGCACCAGTACCGTTGCGCCAAACATGGCGAACAGATGTTGCAAACTAAGCGGGATTGTCTGTAAAAGCGGCGGTCTTTCACTCACCCCGATGGCACGGCGCGTCATAGTGTATTCCTCTGAGAGTCGTTTTTTTTTTTTTTTTGTTTTTTTTTTTTT
>NZ_GL882819.1:41910-44178 GCF_000195655.1 Klebsiella sp. MS 92-3 | reverse complement strand
TTGTTTTTTTTTTTAAAAAAAAAAAAACCCCGACTCTCAAGGTCGGTTTTTTTCGCGGTATATTTTATTTCGTTCCAAAAATCTTGTCGCCGGCATCGCCGAGACCGGGAATGATATACCCGTGCTCGTTCAGTCCCTTATCGACAGAGGCGGTGTACAGCTCAACGTCCGGGTGGGCTTTCTCCAGCGCGGCAATCCCTTCCGGCGCCGCCACCAGCACCAGCACCTTGATGCTGGTGCAGCCGGCGTTTTTCAGCAGATCGATAGTGGCGATCATCGACCCACCGGTGGCCAGCATCGGGTCAACGACCAGCGCCATACGTTCATCGATGTTAGACACCAGTTTCTGGAAGTAAGGCACCGGCTCGAGGGTTTCTTCATTGCGATAGATACCGACCACGCTGATACGCGCGCTTGGCACGTGCTCCAGCACCCCTTCCATCATGCCGAGGCCAGCGCGCAGGATAGGCACAACGGTAATTTTCTTGCCCTTGATCTGCTCGACTTCCACCGGACCGTTCCAGCCTTCAATAGTGACTTTCTCAGTCTCCAGATCGGCGGTGGCTTCATAAGTCAGTAAGCTGCCCACTTCTGAGGCGAGTTCACGGAAGCGTTTGGTGCTGATGTCGTGCTCGCGCATCAGGCCCAGCTTGTGTTTGACGAGTGGGTGTTTGACTTCCACAATCTTCATTCTCTTTCTCCTCTGAGGGGCAGCCACAAAAAAAATCGCGGGATTATACCGCTTTTTGCGGATTGTGCCATACCCATCTTGCTTGACGTATATCAAGCAAAGTGATTTAGAGACAAAAAAACCGGAGGCGAGGCTCCGGCTTGGGTGCGGGGTGCAGTCCATACGCTTACGCGGGCCTACGTGTATTGTAGGTCGGTTAAGCGTTAGCGCCACCCGACTACGACAGCTTCTCCCCGTTGCTGGCAATTACCTGCTGATACCAGGCAAAGGACTTTTTCCGGCTGCGTGCCAACGTGCCATTGCCTTCATTATCTTTATCGACATAAATAAAGCCGTAGCGTTTTTTCATTTCCCCCGTGCCGGCGGAAACCAGATCGATACAGCCCCAGGGGGTGTAGCCCATCAGATCGACGCCATCCTCGACCACCGCCTTTTTCATCTCCGCGATATGGGCGGAGAGATAATCGATACGATACTGGTCATTGACGCTGCCGTCCGCTTCGCGGACATCAATCGCGCCAAAGCCGTTTTCGACAATAAACAGCGGCAGCTGGTAGTGATCCCAGAACCAGTTCAGCGAATAGCGCAGGCCGACCGGGTCAATCTGCCAGCCCCAGTCCGACTTTTTGACGTACGGGTTGGAGACCAGGCTGGTGGTTTCATCATAATCAAGCAAGGGGTTGTCTTCGGTGGCTTTGGTAGCGAACGACATATAGTAGCTAAAGCCAATGTAGTCGACACAGCCCTCGGTTAACGCCTGACGATCGGCTTCGGTGATATCCAGAGTAAAGCCGCGGCGGGCAAAATAGTTGAGCAGATGCTGCGGATAGCGACCGCGCACGTGGACGTCGGTAAACCAGTAACGGCGGTGCATGGCGTTCATCGCCATCATCATATCGTCCGGGGCGCAGGTCAGCGGATAGATGGGGCACATAGCGATCATGCAGCCAATCTGCAGCGCCGGGTTGATCTCGCGCGCCGCTTTCACCGCCAGGGCGCTGGCCACCAGCTCATAGTGCGCGGCCTGGTACATCACCGGTTCCCGGTCTTCATCCGGCAAATATTTCAAACCGGAGTTGGTGAAGGGGGCAAAGTCCTCATGGAAGTTGGCCTGGTTGTTGATCTCGTTAAAGGTCATCCAGTACTTCACTTTATGTTGATAGCGGGTGAAGACGACCCTGGCAAAGCGCACGAAAAAGTCGATTAGCTTGCGGTTGCGCCAGCCGCCGTACTCGGTGACCAGGTGATAAGGCATTTCAAAATGCGACAGCGTAATGACTGGCTCAATGCCGTGTTTCAGGCATTCGTCGAACAGATCATCATAAAACTGCAGGCCAGCCTCGTTGGGCTCCAGCTCATCGCCCTGCGGGAAAATACGCGTCCAGGCAATCGAGGTGCGAAAACATTTGAAGCCCATCTCGGCAAACAGCGCCAGGTCTTGTGGATAACGATGATAAAAATCGATCGCCTCATGGTTCGGGTAGTTTTTCCCGGCCACCACGCCGTCGGTAATTTCCCCCGGCCCGCCCCCGCGGGGCCCCCGGCCGCCCCCCCCCCCCCCCCTCCCCCCCCCCCCC
>NZ_GL882819.1:35056-41874 GCF_000195655.1 Klebsiella sp. MS 92-3 | reverse complement strand
TTTTCCCCGGCCACCACGCCGTCGGTAATTCCCCGCGGCACGCCGTGGGCGCCGGCGGTCATCACATCCGCCACGCTGATCCCCTTGCCGCCCTCCTGCCAGCCGCCCTCTAACTGATGCGCTGCGACCGCGCCGCCCCACAGAAAACCTGCTTTAAATCCGGACATAGTCTCTCCCTAATGTCGATCGTCGTCTGGCGAACGATACAGCTGATTAAAATGGTAAACCGCGCCAATCAGGCCGGCATCGTTACCGTGACTGACGGTATCGAGATAGTCGGCAATGCCGAACCAGGCCAGATGCTGGCGCAGTAGCGTCAGAAATCCTGGGCGTTCCACAACGCCGCCACCGATAAAAATGGTCTGCGGATCGAAGATATGGACGAGGTTATAAAGGCCATGGCCCAGGCCATTGAAGAACTCGGCGACCAGACGCTGACAAACCGGGTCGCCGGCGTCATAGCGGTCGAAAATCAGTTCGCCTGTCACGCTATCCAGCGGCGCGCCAATATGTTGCGCATAGCGATGGCGCAGCACCCGCAGAGTGCAGTTCTCATTCATTGAATAGCGACGAGGATCGCGTCCGCCGGGACGGTCGGTAAGCATGTAGCCGAATTCGCCGGCACGAAAACGCGCCCCGTTGATCAGCTGGTGTTGGCAGAAAATCGCCCCACCGATGCCAGTACCGATAGTGAGCACCAGAAAATTGGCCATCTCCGCCGCTTTGCCCTGCCAGCGCTCGGCCAGCAGCACACAGTTGGCGTCGTTTTCCACCGAGACCGGCAGCCCGGTTCGCGTCTCGAGCCACGATTTCATGGCGAAGTTATCAAATCGACGGATAGCGCCGCCCATGGTGATAAAACCGCTGTGCGGATCGATGTAGCCCGGCGCGCTGATGGCTATTCCTTCACACGACGGATGGGCCGCCAGCCACGACAGCATTGCCTGTAAGATCCGATCGCCATCGCTGTCATTGATTGACTGCCTGGCGGTTTCCAGCAGCCTGCCGTCGCGGGCCATCACGCCCATCTTTAACGCGGTGCCACCGATATCAAATGCCGCAATCTTCATTCATCCCTCTCCTGACCCGCGTCAATCACCGACAAAATGCGTGGCAAACCAACACGGAAACCGGTTTCAGTCGTATAATGAGGATTCCTTTACGTAGAGGCAAGCACCAGACTGTACCCGGTTTCATTTTCGTGAGCAGTATCAAATTTAACCATTCATCAGCGGTTTTACGCCAACTGTAAAGCAGGCTCGCAAACGTTTGCTTTCCCTGTTAGAATTGCGCCGATTTTTCTTGCTTACCGCAAACGCGTGGAGATTTCGCAGTGACCGATAAAACCTCTCTCAGCTATAAAGATGCCGGCGTGGATATTGATGCAGGCAACGCTCTCGTCGACCGTATTAAGGGCGTGGTGAAGAAAACCCGTCGCCCGGAAGTGATGGGGGGACTGGGCGGATTCGGCGCGCTGTGCGCACTGCCGCAGAAATACCGCGAGCCGGTACTGGTCTCCGGCACCGACGGCGTCGGTACCAAGCTGCGTCTGGCAATGGATCTGAAGCGTCACGACACCATCGGTATCGACCTGGTCGCCATGTGCGTGAACGACCTGGTGGTTCAGGGCGCTGAGCCGCTGTTTTTCCTGGATTATTACGCCACCGGTAAACTGGACGTCGATACCGCAGCCAGCGTCATCAACGGCATCGCCGAAGGCTGCCTGCAGTCCGGTTGCGCGCTGGTCGGTGGTGAAACCGCAGAGATGCCCGGGATGTACCACGGCGAAGATTACGACGTGGCGGGTTTCTGCGTCGGGGTAGTGGAAAAATCAGAAATCATCGACGGCAGCAAAGTGACCGATGGCGACGTGCTGGTGGCGCTGGCGTCCAGCGGCCCGCACTCTAACGGCTATTCGCTGGTGCGTAAGATCATTGAGGTTAGCGGCGTTGACCCACAAACTACCGACCTTGACGGTAAACCGCTGGCCGACCATCTGCTGGCGCCAACCCGCATCTATGTGAAATCGGTGCTTGATCTGATCGCCAGCGTTGACGTCCACGCTATTGCCCACCTGACCGGCGGCGGCTTCTGGGAAAACATTCCGCGCGTGCTGCCGGATAACACCCAGGCGATCATCGATGAGTCCTCCTGGCAGTGGCCATCCGTCTTCAACTGGCTGCAAACCGCCGGTAACGTCAGCCAGCATGAAATGTACCGTACCTTTAACTGCGGCGTAGGGATGATTATCGCCCTGCCGGCAGCGGAAGCGGACAAAGCGATTGCCCTGCTGAATGACAAAGGTGAAAACGCGTGGAAAATCGGGTATATCAAAGCCTCCGATTCCGAACAGCGTGTGGTCATTGCATGAAAAACATCGTGGTGCTGATTTCCGGTAGCGGCAGCAATTTGCAGGCGATCATCGACGCCTGCGGCCGGAAACAGATAAACGGCACCCTGCGTGCGGTATTCAGTAACAAGGCTGATGCGTTCGGCCTTGAGCGCGCGCGCCTGGCCGGCATCCCGGCCCATGCGCTGGCGCAAAGTCAGTTTGCCGACCGGGAAGCGTTCGATCGTCAGCTGATGCATGAAATCGACGCCTACGCCCCGGATCTGGTGGTGCTGGCAGGCTATATGCGTATCCTTAGCCCGGCGTTCGTCAGCCACTATCAGGGACGTCTGCTGAACATCCATCCCTCGCTACTGCCGAAGTATCCTGGCCTGCATACTCATCGTCAGGTGCTGGAGAACGGTGACGAGGAGCACGGCACCTCGGTGCACTTCGTCACCGATGAGCTGGACGGTGGGCCGGTTATCCTGCAGGCCAAGGTGCCGGTCTTCGCTGGCGACAGCGAGGAGGAAATCACGGCACGGGTTCAGGCCCAGGAACATGCCATTTATCCGCTGGTCATCAGCTGGTTCGTCGATGGACGTCTGCGCATGGCAGGCAACCACGCTTGGCTGGATGAGCGACAGCTTCCCCCGCAGGGCTATGCCGCCGACGAATGAACAACCAGCCCCGCATGTGCACATCGCGGGGCTTTTTTTTAATTAAAAGTGTTTACTAATCAAACATCTCACAGAAATAATTCTTCTTACTGTCATATTGTTGTGACACAGTAAATCGCTATGCAGAAAAATTCGTCATAATAGTCTACGTCCTGTGAGTAAAACGGAGTGTGAGCGGTAATGGGCCAGGAAAAGCTATACATCGAAAAAGAACTCAGCTGGTTGTCTTTTAACGAACGCGTGCTGCAGGAAGCGGCGGACAAGAGTAACCCGCTGATTGAGCGCATGCGCTTCTTAGGGATTTACTCCAACAACCTGGATGAGTTTTACAAAGTGCGCTTCGCTGAGCTGAAGCGCCGGATTATTATCAGTGAAGAACAAGGCAGTACCGCCCATTCTCGCCACCTGTTAGGCAAAATTCAGGCCCGCGTTCTGAAGGCCGATCAGGAATTCGATAGTCTGTATAATGAACTGTTGCTGGAGATGGCGCGTAACCAGATCTTCCTGATCAACGAGCGCCAGCTGTCCGTCAATCAGCAGGCCTGGCTGCGCAACTACTTCAAGCAGTATTTACGCCAGCATATCTCGCCGATCCTGATCAACCGCGAAACGGACCTCGTGCAGTTTCTGAAAGATGATTACACCTATCTGGCGGTGGAGATTATCCGCGGGGAAAACATCAACTATGCTCTGCTGGAAATACCGTCGGATAAAGTGCCGCGCTTCGTGAACCTGCCGCCGGAAGCGCCGCGTCGCCGCAAGCCAATGATCCTCCTGGATAACATCCTGCGCTATTGCCTGGACGATATTTTTAAAGGCTTCTTTGATTACGATGCGCTGAACGCCTACTCGATGAAGATGACCCGTGACGCCGAGTACGATCTGGTGCATGAGATGGAGTCGAGCCTGATGGAGCTGATGTCCTCCAGCCTCAAGCAGCGCCTGACCGCCGAGCCGGTTCGCTTCGTCTACCAGCGCGATATGCCGGATGCGATGGTCGAAATGCTGCGCGATAAGCTCTCCATCTCCAACTACGACTCGATGCTGCCGGGCGGCCGCTACCACAACTTTAAAGACTTTATCGGCTTCCCGAATGTGGGTAAGGCCAATCTGGTCAATAAGCCTATGCCGCGCCTGCGTCATCTGTGGTTTGATAAATTCCGCAACGGCTTCGACGCCATCCGCGAACGCGACGTCCTGCTCTATTATCCCTATCACACTTTTGAGCATGTGCTGGAGCTGCTGCGTCAGGCCTCGTTCGACCCCAGCGTGCTGGCGATCAAAATCAACATCTACCGTGTAGCCAAGGATTCGCGCATCATTGACGCGATGATCCACGCCGCCCACAACGGTAAGAAAGTCACCGTAGTGGTGGAGCTGCAGGCGCGATTCGATGAAGAGGCTAACATTCACTGGGCGAAACGCCTGACGGAAGCGGGAGTCCACGTTATCTTCTCTGCGCCAGGTCTGAAGATCCACGCCAAGCTGTTCCTTATCTCGCGTAAAGAAGGCGATGAGGTGGTGCGCTACGCCCACATCGGCACCGGTAACTTTAACGAGAAGACGGCGCGGATCTACACCGACTATTCGCTGTTAACCGCCGATGCGCGCATTACCAATGAAGTCCGCCGCGTGTTTAACTTTATCGAGAACCCCTATCGTCCGGTTAGCTTCGACTACCTGTTGGTGTCGCCGCAGAACTCGCGTCGTCTGCTGTATGAGATGATCGATCGCGAGATCGCCAATGCGCAAAACGGGCAACCGTCCGGGATTACGCTGAAGCTGAACAACCTGGTGGATAAAGGTCTGGTGGACCGACTGTATGCCGCCTCCAGCTCCGGCGTGCCGGTTAATCTGCTGATCCGCGGCATGTGCTCGCTGATCCCGGGTCTGGAAGGTATCAGCGAAAATATCCGCGTCATCAGTATTGTGGACCGTTTCCTCGAGCACGACCGGGTCTACTGTTTTGAAAACGGTGGCGATAAACAGGTCTGGCTCTCCTCTGCCGACTGGATGACGCGTAACATCGATTATCGCATCGAAGTTGCCGCTCCGCTGCTCGATCCGCGTCTGAAGCAGCGGGTGCTGGATATTTTTGATATCCTGTTCAACGATACGGTAAAAGCGCGCTATCTTGATAAAGAACTGAGTAACCGCTATGTGCCGCGCGGCAATCGCCGTAAAGTGCGCGCGCAAATGGCGATTTACGATTATCTCAAATCACTCGAACAACCCGACTAACCTATGCCAATAAACGATAACACCCCTCGACCGCAGGAGTTCGCTGCGGTTGACCTTGGTTCGAACAGTTTTCATATGGTGATCGCCCGTGTCGTCGACGGCGCCATGCAGATCATCGGACGCCTGAAACAGCGCGTACATCTGGCCGATGGCCTCGATGAAAACTCGGTGTTGAGCGAAGAAGCCATGACCCGTGGGCTGAACTGCCTGTCGCTGTTTGCCGAACGCCTGCAGGGGTTCTCCCCCTCCAGCGTCTGTATCGTCGGGACGCATACGCTGCGTCAGGCGACCAACGCGGCGGAGTTTCTTAAACGCGCGGAAAAAGTGATCCCCTACCCGATCGAGATCATCTCCGGTAATGAAGAAGCGCGCCTGATTTTTATGGGCGTTGAGCACACGCAGCCGGAGCGCGGCCGCAAGCTGGTGATTGATATCGGCGGCGGTTCAACCGAGCTGGTCATTGGCGAAGATTTTGAGCCCCGCCTGGTGGAAAGCCGCCGCATGGGCTGCGTGAGCTTCTCGCAGGCCTATTTCCCTGGCGGCGTTATCAATAAAGAAAACTTCCAGCGCGCGCGCCTGGCGGCGGTGCAGAAGCTGGAGACGCTGGCCTGGCAGTTCCGTATTCAGGGATGGACCGTGGCGCTGGGCGCCTCCGGCACCATAAAAGCCGCCCAGGAAGTGCTGGTGGCGATGGGCGAGAAGGACGGATTTATTACGCCGGAGCGCCTCGAGATGCTGGTAAATGAGCTGTTGAAGCATAAAAACTTCGACGCGCTCAGTCTGCCCGGTCTCTCAGAAGACCGTAAAGCGGTCTTTGCGCCTGGGCTGGCGATCCTCTGCGGTGTGTTTGACGCGCTGGCCATCAAAGAACTTCGTCTGTCCGATGGCGCGCTGCGCGAAGGTGTCCTGTACGAGATGGAAGGCCGCTTCCGCCACCAGGATATTCGTAGCCGCACGGCACAGAGTCTGGCAAATCAGTACAACATCGATCGCGAACAGGCGCGCCGGGTACTGGAAACTACCACCCAGATGCTGGAGCAGTGGCAGGAGCAGAATCCCAAGCTGGCCAATCCGCACCTCGCGGCGCTGTTGAAATGGGCGGTGATGCTCCATGAGGTAGGGCTGAATATCAACCACAGCGGCATGCATCGTCACTCGGCCTACATTCTCCAAAATAGCGACCTGCCGGGCTTCAATCAGGAGCAGCAGATGCTGATGGCCACCCTCGTACGCTATCATCGCAAAGCGATCAAGCTCGACGATCTGCCGCGCTTTACGCTATTCAGGAAAAAGCAGTTTCTGCCGCTAATTCAGCTACTGCGCCTGGGCGTACTGCTGAATAACCAGCGTCAGGCTACCACTACGCCGCCGACGCTGCGCCTGCAGACGGAAGCTCACCACTGGACGCTGACGTTTCCGCACAACTGGTTTAGCCAGAATGCGCTGGTGCTGCTGGATCTGGAAAAAGAGCAACAGTACTGGGAAGGCGTGCCGGAATGGATGCTGAAGATTGCTGAAGAAGAGCCAGACGCCTGATCGTATCTCTGGCTATCAACCGAGCCCGGCGC
>NZ_GL882819.1:31487-34907 GCF_000195655.1 Klebsiella sp. MS 92-3 | reverse complement strand
CGGGCGCTTACGCCCGGCTTTTTGCTGTTCAGCCGGTCATCTCCTCCGCCAACTGCGTCAGAGGTACCGGTACCCCGATATCATAGCCCTGCATATAATCGATCCCCAGCGTGATGACCGCCTGACGTATTTCCGGCGACTCCACATATTCGGCCACCACCTGCATGTTCTTCATACGCGCCAGACGACAAATAGAGTCCACGACCTGGTAATCAAGACTGCTGGCAAGCAGATTGCGAATAAAACTGCCGTCGATTTTAAGAATGTCGACGTTCATTGTTTTTAACCGGGCGTAGCTGGCGTAGCCGGTACCAAAATCATCGATCGCCACCCGGCAGCCCAGCGCCCGCAGATGTTCTAAAGTCTGGCAGACCAGCTCGGGATTGCTGAGCGCGTAGTTCTCGGTCAGCTCGAAAATAATCTGCCATGGCTCAATGTTGTAGGCCTGCAGCAGCGCTTCGACCTCCTGAGGAAACTGGCTGCGGCTCAGCGACACCGGAGAAAGATTGATCGCCAGCCGCAGACCAGGCAGCGCCCGCCGGTTGGCGTCCATAAAGGCCAGCGTATGCTCAATAACCCACTGGTCCACCCGCGTGGACAGCCCAAACTCGTGCGCCACCGGCAAGAACTCGTTTGGCCCCGTTAGCTCACCCGACTCCCCTTCCATCCTCACCAGCACTTCATGATAGCGATCGCCGCGAATGCCCTGGATAGGCTGCGCCATCAGGACAAAATGGTCATGTTCCAGCGCTTTGAGAATGCGGTTCATCATCACGACTTTATCTTTCAGATCCTGCTGAACATGGCCCGCGCCGCGGCGCTGTAAATTTTCCGGATGGCCGCTGGCTAACGACATGTCGGCAATGGTGTTCAACTCGCCAAGCAGTAAATACAGATGCTTGACCGGCGAGCGAACGTTGCAATAGCTCATGCCGATCCGCGGCTGCAGGGGGACCCCGTCCCAGTGGAAACGGAACTGTCGCAGGGAGCGGTCAATTAAGTGAATGCGCGCCTGGTGCCCTTCGCTATTGAGACGGAACACTAAATCGTGACCGGCAAGATGATATACCGCTTCGTTGGGCTGCAGCAGCGTTCTCAGGTGGTTCGCCAGCATTTGCTTATACTGGATTCGCAAAAGTACCCCATAGTGGCGCCCCAGCAATTCAAGCTCAGGAATGCGCAGAAAACAGAGCGTCGACCAGCTCGTGCCGTTGAGCGCCCGGCTCAGCGCCCGCAAGTTCGGCATATGAACCACCGGGTCGAGGAAGGCCATCTGCCGGACGCGAGCGTAGATCAGCCGCTGCTGTGTCGCCAGCATCGCCGTATAGGCGACAATAAACGAGAATACCAGATAGCTTGATGACGTGATCGCCAACTGGGTGTTATAGCTTGGGTAAATTGGTAAGTAACGGTAATGAAAATGGATCACGGCAATCAGCACCGGCGTCCAGATCAGTGAGATAAAGCGATAGCCAAAACGCATGGCACCCCAGAGCATCACCGGCATCAGCAATGACAACGTATAATTCGTACTAAATATGGTGCTGCTATCATTAAGCGGCATCAATAATAGCCACAGTAGCAGAATTAATACCGTCGCCCAGCAAATAATTTCAATTTTTTTTATTTTTGGATCAATTTGTAAGCGAACCTGAGAAATAAAGCCGCGTAAATGAAAAGGATTACGAATGACCCGTAACACAAAATAACACAGCGGCATGCCGGTCAGGCACCCTACCATTAGCGCCTGAAAGGTGATTAATGAACGTAAACTAAATGGCGTAACGCCGGTCATTTCCGTTGTGCGCGGATGGAGTCCAAGATATTCGGCAATCTGTGACAAAATCAGAAAAATGGCCGAGGGGAGCAGCATTTGCCAGAACAGACGATGCGGCATCAGTCGGACGTTGCCGTGTGAGACCTGCTGACGCTGGGGGACAAAAATGCGGTAGCCGCCCCAGCAGAGCACGCAGGGGATAAGGAAATGGAACAGTACACCGATGGACTGCTCAAGCAACATGCCGCGGGCCAGAGTTAACAGCAGGCCAATAATAATGCCAGGGATCGCCGCCCAACCAAAAAACATCATCAGGCTGAGCACCAGCGCCAGGGGAAGATAATACAAAAATACCATATGACCATTGAGCATGGTGTAGGTATTCGCCCATCTGGCGACCGGTAATAACAGCGCAGGCAGAACGAGCGGTAAAGCCCACCACTTGTCGCGATATTGTTGATAGTATTTTAATAAATTCATAGGTGCTCTACAGAGTGCCTCTGCTCCCGCGAGGCATATTCAGGCAGGCATCCAACCACCCATGCTGACCGCGTAAATAATAACGATACGGTAACGTCCGCTGATTTTAGTGGCCAAGAGAAGGAGACTATTGATATAAATCAACAAATGCTGACGCCAACATTAATAAATCTTATTTTTCCCGACATTTCACGGCTAATAAAGTGAGCATGTAAATACGACGATTATCTTATATAACATTAATTAATGTTTTCACTGCCGCACTTTTACATCTGCATCAATTGACCCCATCTCGTTCCTGTGCCTTAATACCCCCATCGCCCATCTTCGGGTATACTTCAAGGATCCTTTTGTGAGTCAGGCACCCAGTATGCGTAAACGACATCGATTTAACCGTCGCATGACCCGTATCGTACTGCTTATCAGCTTTCTCTTCTTCTTTGGACGCTTTGTCTACTCCTCCATCGGCGCCTGGTACCATCATCAGGATAAAAAAGCGTCGCAGGAGTCATCGCTCACCGTCGAGCCCTCCCCCCGCGAGTAATCCTTTGATTCTAATACTGCAAGCGCCACACTCCGCAGGCAGAGCCGCTCGCTGCTGAAGTACTGTCTTTGATGCGGTAATTTTGCCGTCGGCGATTTATAAGCGCACGGTATGCAGCAGGCGCAGCATTTCAGCGATACCTTTTGTCACAATTTTGTCCTGACGCATGACTACCGCCAGCTGTCGGTATAGGCGCGGCGCCAGCGAGTGTACGCGTAATCCGTCGCGATCCTCCACCCGCTCCACCGCCATGCGGGGCACGATGCTGTAGCCCAGCCCTGCCCGCACCATGCGCTTAATCGCCTCGATGCTCCCCAACTGCATTACCGGCGTCACCGCCAGTCCCGCCGAGCGGAACCAGCGGTCAATCAGATCCCGCGTGCCGCTACCCGCCTCGAAGGCAATGAGCGGCTGCGCCTGCAGCTCGGCGGGAGTATAAACCGCCGGCATCTCCGTCTCGCGGCTGGCATAGATGGTCACGAACTCCTCATCTAACATCGCAGTCACCGCCAGACTGCGCCCCTGCACGGGCAGCGTGACCAGCCCGAGATCGAGCCGGTTTTCTTCCACCGCGCGGACGATATCCAGCGTGTTGCCGGTGGTCACCCCCACCCCCCCC
>NZ_GL882819.1:0-31393 GCF_000195655.1 Klebsiella sp. MS 92-3 | reverse complement strand
CCCCCCCCCCCCCCGCGCGGGGGGGGGGGGTGGCTGAGGAAGATGCTGCAGCAGCGGTGGAAGAAGATGAATGCAGGCCGTCGCGCCGGTCCCCAGCGTCAACGATCCATTAACCTCCTGACTGAATGCGCTGACCGACTGCACCGCGCTATTCACCGCCCGATCGATCTGCTCGCTGTGGGCCAGCAATGCCATTCCTGCCGCCGTCGCCTTGATCCCACGTCCGGTTCGCTCCAGCAGCCTGGTCTGTAAAAACTGCTCCAGCTGACGTACCTGCAGGCTGACGGCAGGTTGGGAGATCCCCAGCGCGTCGGCGGCGGCAGAAAAGCTGCCGCGCTGTACGACCAGCCGGAAGGTCGCCAGATTTCCCAGGTTCAGTGTTGTCATAAAAGTTTCTCTTATACCGCGCATAAGGTGGCCGCTCTGCCAGAACAATAGCCTGCCGGGTATGCTCAGGACAACTGTCTTAACGGAATGAAAAACCATGGAAATAAACGCTATTCCCCGACGCCTTGCCTTCACCGCGGGCGGTCAGCAACTCATCAACTGGGGGATCTCTTTTTATATGCCCGGCACCTTTGCCGGGGCTATCGCCGCCGACAAAGGATGGTCCTTGCCGCAGATCTATCTCGGCCTGACGCTTGCGATGCTGATGATGGCCGCTGTCTCCCCGTTCGTTGCCAGGCTGCTGGCTCGCTTTGGCGGAAGATTGGTGGTCACCAGCGGTACCTTACTGATAGCCGCCAGCTGCGCCATGATGGCCTGGCGCCCTTCGCTGGCCGGCTGGTACGGCGCCTGGCTGCTGACCGGCATCGGCATGCGGCTCTCACTGTATGATGCGCTGTTCGCCGCAGTGGTGAATCTGTACGGTCAGCAGGCGCGGAAAACTATCTCTCATATCACTCTCGCTGGCGGTCTGGCCTCTGCCCTCTTCTGGCCGCTGGGCGAGGCGTTATTAACCATCATGCCCTGGCAGAATGCCCTGCGGATCTATGCGCTGTTTGGCCTGCTGAGCGCATGGCTGAGTTATCAACTGCCTCGCCAGCGGCTCAGTTCAGCGGCGAAATCACCAGCCTCGCCAGCGACAGCAGAGGGCGACCGGCGTAACGGGGCGCGTTACGCGATCTTTATTGCGCTGATCACCTTCATCTCTAACGGTACCTCTACCCATCTGCCGGAGTTTATCAGCCACTTTGGTCTGCCGGTTGCCGTCGGTATGCTGTGGGGATTCGGCCAGACCGGCGCCCGGCTGGGGGAAGTGCTGGCCGGTCCCCGGGTCACCTCACTTACGCTAACGCGTTTTACTGCGCTCGCCATGCCGCTCTGTTTTCTCCTTGGATTGAGCAGCACGACCTTTGCCGGATGCGCAGCCGGATTTGTGCTGGGCTATGGCGCGATTAACGGGCTGGTGACGATTGTCAAAGCGACGCTGCCGCTGGCGCTGTTTAGCGCAGAAAGCTACGCCAGCCGCACGGGTCTCCTGCTGATCCCCGGGCAACTGATGGCAGCTGTTTCACCCTTTGCCTACGCATGGCTGAACCACCGGCTGGGCATTATCGGCGGAATGTGGGTGTCCACCGGGTTAACGTTGATCGTTGCCGGACTGGCGCTGGCGATGGTGCGCGAGGCGGGTAAGGCGCAGGATGAACGTAATGTAGAATATCCGGCAGCGGCCGTTGACCAACCGATAGCCAAAAACAACCTTGCTGAAGAGTAAACGTGGATCACTACGCCCTTGATAATTTACGCCTGCCCTTATAGCCATATGGCAGGCATTATTCATATTATAAATTTTTAATGAAAATACATTCACCAAATCAATGATGAAATTTTTAAGAGAATAGCAGGGCATGCTGTCACCTGCGAAAAATAACGATACCGCCTGTATTTTTCGCTTGCATAATGATCCACAAAATAAGGCCAGTCGCCATCGGTAACATTAGCCACACCTCCGGTAACACAATTAGCCTTACTCTCTTCCTCATCGAAACCGTTCGAGCATAGCAAAGAATGAGCGCTAATTTTAATACCGTAGCAAAACCCGGCGGCAATCGATGCAATCTGGCCTGTCGGTATTGTTTCTATCTGGAAAACGAGGTTCCGCGTCCAGGGTATGCCACCATGGACGACCTCACGCTGGAAGCATACATTCACAACACCATTTCATCGACCCCCTCGCAAAACGTCGAGTTTTGCTGGCAGGGCGGTGAGCCTACCTTATGCGGGCTGGATTTTTTTGCAAAGGTGGTCGAGCTCCAGCAGCGTTACCGTGGTAACAAAATGATCGCCAACAGCCTGCAAACCAACGGCATCTTGCTGAACGATAAATGGGCTCGTTTTTTGCGTCGTCATGGATTTCTGGTCGGATTATCCATTGATGGTCCTGCGTCACTCCACGACACCTGGCGTACGACGGGCTGCGGAAAACCCACCTGGGAAAAAGTTGTGCAGGCCATACGCTGCCTGCAGCAGCATGACGTTCCGGTGAATGCCATGGTGGTGGTCAGCCGCCAGTCTGCAAGCCAGGGGAAAAGTCTCTATCGCTGCCTGAGCCGCGAGCTAAACCTTCACCATCTCCAGTTTATTCCTCTCGTTGACTCCCCTGCTCCCTGGTCAGTTACCCCTGAGGGCTGGGGCAAATTTTTGTGCAGTGTTTTCGACGACTGGCTGGAAAACGATGTTGGCAGGGTGTTTATCCAGTACTTTGATAATCTGCTCGGCGTATGGGCCGGCCAGCCCGCCACGCTCTGCACCATGCAGCCTGTCTGTGGGCAGAGTTTACTGGTGGAGCAAAACGGCGATGTCTACAGCTGCGATCACTTTGTCTCAGCGGAATATAAGCTGGGTAATCTGAAGCAAGATGCTATGGCAGCGATGGCGAGCTCGCCATTTCAGCAACAGTTCGGGAAGCAAAAGGGCCAACTCTCTGCCCGCTGTCAGGGCTGCCACTGGCGCTTTGCCTGCCATGGGGGATGCCCTAAACACCGTTTTACCATCCATGACGACGAAGCACAGAATTACCTGTGCAGCGGCTATTTAACCTTTTTCGGCCATATCACGCCCTATATGAACGTCATGAGAAGGCTTTTATTAAATTGCCAGCCGCCCGCGCTCATTATGAGTCTTATCCCGGAGATTCGGCAAAATATATTACAATTAACGGAGTCTGAAGATGAAAGAACCAAATAAAATAGATGGAAATCGCCGCCATCTCCTCAAAGGTCTGGGGATTGCCGCAGTCGTGAGCCTGTTACCAGAGACGGGAAACGCCGCGCAAAATAATGCCGCCCCGAAAGCGGCATGGGATATTCCTTTCACCGGCGAAATCCCTGACACACTGCCCGAAGGCTACAATATTTTACTAATAACCTGCGATCAGGAACGTTATTTCGAGCGGTATCCCTTTCCGGTGCCGGGCCGGGAACGCCTGATGAAAACGGGTATCACTTTTACCAATCATCAGAACACGGCCAACGTTTGTACGCCATCGCGCTCTGTCATGTACACCGGGCTCCATATGCCGCAGACCCGGATGTTTGATAATCTTGGCTTCCCCTGGATGAATTACGATCTGGACCCGGAATTACGTACCGTGGGCCATATGATGAGTGAACTGGGTTATTACACGGCGTATAAAGGTAAATGGCATCTTACCCGGGAGATCGATCAGCCGGTCGCTGGTAAATCGGTAGAAGAAATGGACCTGGGCGAGATCCCGACGCCGCGACTGCATGAAATTATGGAAAAGTATGGTTTCTCTGATTATCACGGCATTGGCGATGTCATCGGGAAAAGTAAGGGCGGCTATTTCTTTGATTCAGTCACCACGGGGCAGACCATTAGTTGGCTACGTAACACCGGCCGCCCGCTGAATGATGAAAATAAGCCCTGGTTCGCGGCAGTAAACCTGGTTAACCCCCACGATGTCATGTTTATCGACACCGATGAGCATGGTGAGCAGGTGCAGTGGAAAGGGCCAATGGATAAAGAAAACCACACCCTGCTGCCAACCCAACCCCCGCACAACCAAATCTATCAGCAAAGCTGGCCAGACTATCCGCTGCCTGCAAACCGCCATCAGTCGCTCGATGAGCCTGGCAGACCTGCCGCCCATAAAGAGTACCAGAATGCCAGGGCGGTGATGGAGGGACAGTTCCCCGATGAAGACCGGCGCTGGCGCAAATTACTGGATTATTATTTCAACTGTATTCGCGACAATGACCTGCATCTTGAGGCGATTCTCAATGAGCTGGATAACCTGCAGCTGACGCAAAATACGATTATCGTCTTTACCGCCGACCATGGGGAACTCGGTGGCTCCCACCAGATGCATGGTAAAGGTTCCTCGGTGTACAAAGAGCAGATCCATGTGCCGATGATCATTCGCCATCCGGCGTATCCGGGAAATATCCGCTGCAACAGTTTGACCAATCATCTGGATTTAGTACCGACCCTGATTGGTCTGACTGGACGCGATCGCTCGCTGCGAGAGAAAGTCCTGGAGGGCAGAAAAGGCCGGGATATGAGCCCATTACTGGCGCATCCTGAGCAAGCGGGCTTAAATGCGCTGCGTCCGGGTTCGCTTTATTGTTACGGCATGATCCTGTATATGGATGCGCAATACACGGCAAAATTCAGAAAGCTGGCTGGAGAAAAACTCCCGCACGATCAATTTAAAAAAGCGATCGCGTCACTCCATCCTGATTTTTCCCATCGCTCAGGGATCCGTATGATCAACGATGGACACTATAAATTTGCCCGCTACTTTTCGCTCAAGCAGCATCATATTCCTGCTACCCTGGCCGAGCTGCTGGAGAATAATGATGTTGAACTTTTCGATCTGGTTAACGACCCCGAAGAAAATCATAACCTCGCCCGGGAGCCAGAGAAATACCGGGATCTGTTAATGACTATGAACGATAAACTCAATCAGCTCACTGCCGCTGAGATTGGCGAAGATGATGGCAGCTATATGCCCCCGTTTGAAGGAAGCCAGTGGGACATGTCGGCGGCCCAGATGCATCAATATATGCGCGATTAGCGCTTGCCGTCAGGTGGGAGACCTTAATGTAGCAGCTATAAAAAAACCCTCTGTAAACACAGAGGGTTTCGTTTCATTCAGCTAACGCCGGGGATTATTCCCACTCAATTATTTACAGCACTCGTAACCAATTGACTGAAAACAAGTTTATGAAACGATAAATTCTGCATACCGTTTTATATACCGTCACCGGGAAACAGTACCATGAAAAATACCATGCTACCTGGTTAGTTCATCGTACTGTCTTTCGCAGACCCTTCCGGCTTCAACTGCCCGGTCAGCGTATTCTGCCAGTTGCCGGTTTCGTTCGAGAGATTTTTCGAGCACGTCGGCAAGCAAAACTCCGGTGTCTGCGGCTGACGACCCAGCGCCGACAGTGGCGTTATACTGCCTGAGCTGCTCACGGATGGCAACGAGCTGCTGCTGCAGCCGGCCAGCGCGAGCGGCAGCATCAAGAGCATCATTGCGCGCCTGGTCGATCCTCTGCTGCGCCTCTCGTTCATTGGTTGCTTTCTCCTGTTCGTCATGTTGACGTGCTTTATCATCTTCTGCTTTGCGGTCTGCCTTCGCCTGCGCATACCCGGCGTCGTACTGTCTTTCACCGTGAATATTCCAGGCTACAATGCCGCCGGCCACCAGAGCAGCAAGCATCGACACGATAAGCAATTGTTTCCAGTATGCTTTCACGAATGCCGTGATCATGATGCCAGCACCTTCTTGGCCGACAGGTAACGCACACGGCGATCGTCGATGCCATTCTGCCCGCCGTTAATGATCTGCGTGACGCGCATCAGGTCGTCGGTGTACTTCATGCATCCATATTTAACGAAGTACCAGGCCGCGCTCCGCGCTGCATACTCGTCCTGCGCCAGCAGCTCCGGCTGCTTAACCAGATCCACCTTCAGGGCAGCCCCGCAATCGCGGTAGTTGTTTAGTCCGGTGGTCTGGATGAGACCGCGCCCGCGGTAAAACCAGCCGTCGGTCGGCCCGTTATTCCCCATGCGTTTGCTGTACACCAGGTTGGCAATCGCTCTTTGCCTCTCCAGTGGCAAAGAGGGCTCACCCTGACGGCGGCCGAGAGAATTAGCCTGACCCTGCGTCAGCCGCCCGGCGCGGACGAAACCAGCCAGCCCCGCCACGCTGTAATTGAAGCTCTCAACGAGCTGGGTAAAGCCAGTGCTTTCATGCCCGGCCTGGGCAATAAACATCGCCTGATCCAACGGCTTGACAATGCCAAACTCTTTCATGGCAGCCACAATGTGCGGATGCCAGCGTGTGGCCAGCGCCAGGCTAATGCCGGCAGCTTTCTTAAACTCGTTAATGTCCATGTTGCGACCTCGATATCTTGAAGATTTGCACGACGTTGCCGCGCGTCTTCAGCACCGCGGCGAACATCACAGCATTGATAACGACCTCTGAAAGATCTGCGGTCATAGGGAAGTGGTACAGGTATGAGTACGCGGTACGCAGCGGGATACTGGCCGCAGCCACGATGAGGAAATAGGCGATCCACCCGCCCCAGCGGCGGTGGCGCGATCCGTTGCGCTGGAAGAACATCCCCCGCAGCGCTATCCCGCCGCAGATGAGGGCATTAGCGATCAGCAGCAGATCATGGCCTGTCATCGTCTTTTCCTCCCGGGATTAAATCGCGCGGATTGTCAGAGCGGTGATACAGCCATATCCCGACCCGCACCGCGACAATTGCCGCAACGAACGCGCCGGCGGAGTAGACAATACCCCTCTCGAACGAGTCCTGTGTGATGGTGGGGATCATGCTGGCAACGCCGATAAGGATTGATGCTGTTGGTTTGTAGAAGAGAAGGCCGCAGAGAAAGCTGAGTAGCGCCAGGAGAACACGGCGCTTGACTGGATACTCAACTGCAGAGGTAACAAAAATTACCGCACCGGCCAGCGATCCCAACGCCACTTCAGGAGGTACGCCGGCGATAACTGCCGCCAGCGCACCGTAGCTAAGCCCCTGATTTATTGTATCAGCGGTTAGCGATGCGGACATGATGACCACCGTTTACTATGCATGATGAACCTCCTTAGTTTGGTAAGATCATCATACACAATAAACCGTTTATGGATAAATGGTAACAATACAAATCTATATAGAATAAAGACCTATACCTCCTTCGCACATGATGTAATAACCACCAGGTTGAGGGTCGTATTTTTGTAAATACTCTTCTGTCACAACCACCGGATCAGATAAATCCTGACCACTCTCCAGCGTTAACGTACACTGGCCATTAGCTACTTCACCTATGCTTACAATTTTTAACGCAAATACTGGGGTGATTTTTTCAGGATCGACATTTGCCATTTAAAGTACCTCTATCTCTACAGAATAAGGGGTGGTTGTAGTTGCCGTTGGGTTTGCAGGAAGAACAAAACGAATCTTACGCCCCGAGTTAACTGCATATGAGAGACTATTGTCATCATTCGCATTCTTAACTGTCAGGCCATAGTTCTGACCAATAAAATTTCTGGCTTGAGTAGGTGTCACTGTTTTAAGGAACGTCGCAGTGGCTCCCGCAGTCGTTACGAGTGCCAACCCATCGGTAGTTGCAATGTTTGCACTTCCGGACATGGGTACGACAATGCAGGGTAAATTAGTGCTGCGTACAAATACCTTCCACTCCTGTACGACGGCATCGTTTAGGTCATTACCATTTCTTGATGTAAGTTTAACTTTCAGGGTCATCCCAGGTATTAACCCATTAAGGGTATAAACCTTACCGGACAGCCGCTCGTCGACGGTAAACGTACCGTTAAAACGCACTTTCATACCAACCGGATTAATAGTAGGTAGTGCATCAAAATCAGACTCGTAAAAAGTCATTGCGTTAGTATACATGCTGGACTGGAATATGAGGTTAAGGAAATCCAAACCCCAACCACCGGCCTGATTTGACCAGTTTTCTACCCGGCTTCTAAAACGCGCATTAAGCCCACGAACATTAATTGAGTGAACAACCTCGGTCGCCGGTACGGTTGTTTTGGAAATTCCGTAACCATCAGCAACTATTTTTATTACACCAGTTTCAGAGATAATGCTGTAGTCTTCTAGGCGAACAATATCATGCCATGCCCCGGCGCTCATCCACTGGGTAAGTTTAATATCGTGCCCGTATACGACACACTGTCCTTCTAATGTTCCATCACCAACAACCATTTCTTGAGTTGATTGACCGGAAACACCAGCATTAAATGACATATCAATAACCGGTCTGAAAAAGGAATCTGTGGCTGTCGTTCCATGCTTACGCAAAAATGTAATCCCACGCAGCGACTGGCGAACCATGACATTTTCAACTCTGGCACCTTCCGTCCACGCAAACTCGTTATACAGGGACACGGATCCGCCATTAGTATTCCCGGTATAGCCAGTAATCCACAAGTCCGACGCTTCACCATTCCACATATCAGACACTCGCACGGGAGTTGCATCGGCTCCAGAGTTTCCCTGAACAAGATAAGATGAGGCCCCCCAAAATCTAAATCCGCGAATACCGCCGCCGGACCAGGCTTGCTGAGAAGTACCGTCTTCTTTAAACCTGGAAAAAGTGAAAGCGATGTTATTCCCGGTATGGTACAGATTAGGCCCCCGCAACGTTTCAATAGAATAAGACAGAATATAAAAAGGCTTATCTCCACAATAAAAGCGTAGTCCCCCTTGAACTACGTATCCCTTGTCGAATCCCGGATTTTCAATTTTTGCTTCGTAAATATTGAATGTACGCGAGGCCTTGTACATGTTAGTGAGGACAGGGTCGATTGTATCTCCGGCTCGTAATCCGAAGTAACTTGAGGTTAATTCCTTAATATCCTTACGGCGGATGACCTGTCCATAATTATTGATAATCTGGCACCCATTATCATCGACATATGAACTATCAGAAGTTAAGGAGTGGCAATACCAAATCCCGCCACCAGCGCTTTGCCCTGCCGTGTGTTCCTTAAGGAATATTTGCTGACCGGTAACAGAAAATTCAATCTGTCGTAATGTATTAATATCAGGGCATTGCCCTATATATTTTAGCCCGCCAGGGCCAGCCATATCGATCTCAAGTTGCGTTCCATCATCTGTTTCTGAATGTATGGAAATAGGACGACCAAGGCTGTCAAATGCCAACAACTTACCACGCCGTCCATTAACAGATGGCATGATATCAATATAATCTTCTGGAACTCTCAGCGTTCTGCGGAATAAAGAATCGGCATATGAATTAGAACCGGCATTACCATCATCAACATACTTCTTCGTCGCCGCATCCTGCGCCAGTGAAGGATCACGCAGGTTACGAATGCGGTTGTTGAGTGCATCGTAATAGTTCGCGAGCCATGATGGCTTCCTGAGAGATAGACCAGACCACCATCCATACGCCTGCTGCACCAGCATAGTCAGCTTATCGAAAGCATCTTCGTGGATCTCAGGAAAGAAGCCCCCCTGGTTCCTGATGCTGGCTTCCTGCGTAACCGGCGTGCTGCGCTCGATAGAGATTTTGTAGCCAGCTGGCAGCGCTGATGTCAGAACCACCTTACCCCCGTTGTAACGGTTCACGCCAGTAACCGTGTAGTCGGTACCGAGCGTCAGCGTCACGATGTTTTCGGAGGTATCCAGCGTCTGCACCAGCAGGTGGCTTTTATCAAGAATGCGGAACGTGAAATCGTATTGGGTAGTGGCGCCGTTCCCGGTGTACTCGTTACGGCTTACCTGCGTTGAAACTGTCATAGTCTGCTCCAGTGGTCAGCGCTGGCGCGCGTGCATAGAAGCATTCTATTACCCATCAAACCATATATGAATAAAACAGATCAAAACGAGCAAAAACATTACCATTAAGGTAAATAAAAACCTTCTGGAAAACCCTGTTACCTTTTGATATATGTATATATATACAGTATTTATCGGAGTAATCCTAATGCCAGAGCGGTACCAGTATCCTGTCGACGAAGGTTTTGCGGATCGTATCCACACCCCGGAAGGGGTCAGATCCCTGGTTGTAAAATCACAGCTGATGGAGTTACTCAGGGAGATGGAGCGAGACGGCCACGATGTCAGCGGTGCGGCGGCGGAACTGGTGGCACTGGTTAACTATGTGACTAGCTCACAGTTGTCGATGCGGGAGCTGCAAACACACCTGGATTTCTGCGCCATGCAATTGCGGCAGCAACTCAGATAGGGATTGATAGCCAGGAAGCATGCTGGCGCAGGAGATGACCAGCAGCATGTTGCCGGCGATCATGGATGCATTGCAGGTCGAGCAGAAGCACTACACCTTCCCTCTTAACCGACGCTATCAGGATCACATCCATTCACCTGATGGGTCTGCGTGAACTGGCGAAAAGCTCAATGGTGATGAAACTGCTCCGCGAACTCGATGCTGACGGGCATGATGTATCCGGTGCCGCCGCAGAGGTCACGGCCATGCTCAGCTACATTGTTGGTATCGGCGCCGTACTGCGCGACATAGAGACGCATGCTCAGTACGTGATGGCTAAGGCCAAGGGTTGCTGAGGCTGCTGGCGCAGGGAAGCGCCTTAAAAAGCATGATGCGTAACCTATTCATATCTATTGATATCGCGTTTTTATTGCTTTGCTCATCTTGCAACCAACAATACCTGTGAGTATATTTAGCCCAAAGGTAATTCAACCTTTTGTTGAGTGTAGGAGGCAGTATGCGTATCAGAAAATCAGGCAGAAAAGCCATGATGCTGGAAGGTATCATGACAGACAATGTTGTGACTGCAGATGCCGCATCCTTCCTGAGCATAGCCAACAAGAGCAGGAACGAGATCGAGTCTGTAAAATTTGAACCACCAAAAATTGGTGGTAAAGGTTTTGGTTACTTCAGAGTCAGAATGAAAACCAGACATTATGAGGCTCAGTAAGTAAATGGCCGACCATAACAATGGAGTGCAAAGGCATCAGGCTGAAGTACTAGAGCAACTTATCGAGAATCAAAGACTTGATATTGAGGTCAGGCGAGCAGAAGTAGAAACAAAATCTAAGGAAATTGAGGCCAATGAAAGAATGGGCCTCAGATCTATTGAGGCCCAGGAAAAAGTCCAGGTATCTCTAGGACGTAGAGAAACAACCAATATTCTAATCCGCGTTGGCGGATTTCTTTTGGCATTTCTTTTCGTTTTGATCTTCATTGGTTTTGCCATAAAAAATGATGCTAAAGATATAGTTATTGAGCTAATGAAGTATGTTGTCCCGCTTATCATTGGTGGACTTGGTGGTTTTTATATTGGTAAAGCCAAGGGAAAAGATGAGGCTAGTGCTGAGTAACTAACTGTACTTGATTTTTATGGATGAAATCTAAGCGCAGCGCTAAACTCATGAAGCCACGTTCAGTGGTCTACACATGGTAAGTGAAAATGAAAAAAGCATTCGCAGTGCTGTTTGTTCTGTTGTCTCTGGGTTCAGCTACACAAGCTTTCGCTGGTAACTGCCAACATCCTGATGATACTGCAGCTGATGGCTCACGCTGTGGCGGCCGTTCTGCTGACTCCCGCCCCGGCGGTCAGTGATAATTAAGGCCGCGAAAGCGGCCTATTTAACTTCAACTTTATAGTTCCACAGGAAATATATACTTATCATTGTGTTGATTAGTATTAAAACGGTAGAGATAGTAGTAACCACACTTCCATATATAATATTTCTGAATGAGTCTTCAATAACATAGTAACCGCAAGCGCCTACAATTATAAAACTCAATATTAGACCGATTATTCTAGCAACTGATTTCATTTACCCACTGCCTTTCCTAAATCTGGTGCTCTCCGTGGCGTTTCTTCTCCTGGTTCCCACCAGCTTGTTGTATTAAACTCACGCATCGCGCGGTCACGCACGCGGGCGTTATACCCAGGGTTTGCCATCTCCTGAAGTTGCTGCAGGATCAGGTGATTGGTTATTGCTTTTGTATACCACAGGTTAGCGAAAGGGGTAATCATCCTGGCAGTTTTTAATGCATCAGCCGTGAAGGTGGTCTCTTCTCCGGCCATCGCCTTCTGCGAGTTCGTCAGCACCGTTTTCGAGAGTTGCTCTGCAAAACCAAGTACTGGGCCACCGAGAATGCCAGCAATACTGGAGCCATACTGCGTGTGGTCCTGAAAAAGGAAGTCCCCGTAAATGCCGAACGACCCACCTTTGAGAAGGGCCTGCAGCCATGTCTGAGGTTTAGTCATATCCAATGGGTCATTTCCTGATAGCAGCGCATTCATCTGGTTAGCGAACATCCCTGCCAGAGTGGTACCGGCAACGTATGCAGCAAAGAATTTTACTGCAGGCATGGTTTCAAGATCCTGTAACCTGGTGACAAACTGCCGCATGCCAGCCATTGGCGTAGTTTTGAAGAGCATAAAGCTTTTCAGGAGATCGCCGGAAGTATCACGGGCAAAAGCATCCAGTCCAGTTGCCGTTGTAACGGCGCTGGTCATCTCACCGTGTGTAATACCCAAGAGATGCTGTGCGGCCTCTGCACGTGCATTTCGCACCATGCGGCTAATGGTCTGCTCAACCTCTGCATCAAAGGCCTGTTTCAGTGTCTTGCGCTTCGCGTCGGTCATATCGCCAAGCGCCGCCAGCGCCTGATCACTGCCAACCCGCACCTTCTCTATCCTGTCCGCCAGGATATTACGGACAGTCTCATCGGGCACGTCATAGATCGCGTCTGGCGTCATCCCCTTATGCCCGTCAGGCGTCAGCGGGCGCAACTCTGCAGCACTCATAATAGCCCAGTCCTCTGGCGTCCAACCTTTGTTTGCCAGCACCGTGCGATCGCTTCCGGTTAACGCATCAAGGGATTTATATTTTCGGGATAGCTCGCCGATGTTCTTAAACATCAACAGGCCAAACGCTGCTTTGTTGGCCCGGTCCATTGCGATAAGACCGGACCATTTTAGTGTTTTCTCTGCGAACCAGCCCGTAATACCACGGGAAAGGTCAAAGCCCCCCATCTTCGACACCACAGCAGCATGCGCATCAACCAGCAGGCCAAGCTCCGCATTTGCACGCTTAGCATCGCCATTGAAGAGGTTCCGCAACGTGTTGGCAGACAGACGCATGCCGTTGCGGTCAAAGCCCAGCGCCTGAGCATTGGCGCGCATGATGGCCTGATCGCTGGCGGCGGTGAACACGCTGGTACCTAGCATTGCCGAAGTCATCAGGTTGCGCAGGCCACCGACAGCAGAGGAAAACACACTTGACGATGCAACGCCGTTCAGACCAGCCATAGAGTTAAACATCCTCTCTACCAGTTGACGCTGATCATTCATCGTCCCAATATCATGGCCGCCACCAGTGGTTGACGTCGCTCTCTGATAAATCTGGTCCATAAGAAGTTTGAAGTTACTGGCTGCATCAGGCCCAAACGCCTTAACAACGCCGAGGTCCCGCGATGAGGACTGCAGGTGCGACATCATCACTCCGACAACCGGCTGTTGGGTGTAGCGTTCCATGTATGAAAAATGCGACTTCGCATCTTTGAACGCCATCACCCTGCTCTGTGATCCGCGGTTCTTTATGCCACCGCTTCCCATAAAGGCGCCAGGGTCAATCTTGTTGGCCCCTTCCGTCACTTTGGTTTCGTAGATGGCTTCCAGCGCCTGGCGGTACTCGATATCGTTCATCGGGCTGCCGTCAAGATTCACATACTGCGATCGGTCCTGAGTGTTCCATACGTCATCAACCCAGGCCTGCCGCGCGAAATCCTGCGGCGGCTGGCGGCCAGCAGCTATTGCAGCAGCGCGCTCATTCAGCGGAAGAGAGGAAAGCCACTCATCGCGGCCGGCGGCGCGGATAAGCTCGGCATCATCAACGTATGGCAGGTGCCAGTCATCACGCAGACCTATATCAAACCCGGAATCGTTCATCTCCTGCCGGGCCCGACTGGTGACATCCCCCCATACTTTCGCAATTTTCTTTGCTGCCGGGTTCCCGGTGTCTTCGCCGTAAATTTCCTTCAGGATCTGCAACTGGCCAGATCTGGACGCTTCACGGTCAAACGGCAAAAGGTTGCGCAGGCGCTGCTCACCTAACGCCTGACTCTGATAGAAGAATTTCTGAACATCATCGCCAGCTGCCGTAAGTTCGGCTGATAGCTGGCGCGTCCAGTCCTGGTATGCCCCTGTCGCCATCTCCTCTGCAGAGACCACGTTAATATCCGGCTGCTTGTCTCGCCCGCGGCGCCCGGAAAAAATAAACTGCTGTAGAGCGATCGGAGTTTGCTCATTCTCGGGTATGGCTTTATTCAGCGTGTCGCGAACTTTGGCGATAGCGATGGCATTCTGCGCCACGCGCTGACGTTTTTTGAATACCGCATGCACAGCCTGCGCAGCGGCAAGCTCTGCCGCCTGGCGGTAAGTTTCCGCATCAGGGATGCCGGTCTTCCCTTCCCTTGCGTTGCGGCGCGCGATGACGCGCACGGCGTCTTTAATGCGGTCTTCAATATTTTTAATTTCGTCCGCTTTCGGCTGGCGCCCCAGCGTGTTGGCTACGGCATCAATACAGGCTTGTTTCATCACGGATTCCTCAGGAAGCAGGAAGCGGCCACAGAGTAGGCGCGGGATTCGTTTTTAACGGTCGCGATCTGGTTATCCAGATCGGCGAGCAGTTCTGAAAGCTTCACCGGCTGCCCGGTGTCAGGATGAGCGACGGTGATATCCGGCTCAACGCCGGCAAGATCGCGCGCAGCCATCAGGTCGTAACTACCTGAGGAAATGGTTTCTCCCGTATCGGGATCCACGCTGACCTGTGAAGTGTCTTCTTTTCCGGCGAAAGCGCTATTGTCGGTCATTCTCGCCGGCGATTCACTGACGGCTTCACGCTGGGCTAGCGGGATCCCGTTTTCACGGTATACCTGTTCCATCGCCGCGCGCTGCTCCGATGCATTGGCCAGCAAGTCAGGACGCACAACACCATCAAGCCCGCGCGCCTGCATGCCGACGTTCACCGGCTGCCCTGCCATCAACTGCCTTGCGGCCTCATCCATCGCCGCAACGTGACTGTTAATACTGGCTTCGCTGCCGTGCAGAACCGGCGCGGACTCAATATCATAATGCAGCCCTTCATTCAGGGTATGAGCCGCATCGATATCACTGGGTTTAGCTGATGATTCAGGGATCAGTCCGCGCATACTCTCCGGGATAATTCCCTGCTCCAACCTGGAAAGATCAGAGCGCGCATCGTAGAACCGTCCGCCAGGAGTGCTATCTGCAAGGGCCTGCCTGCTGGGTTCAATCCTGCTCTGAATTTCCTGCACCCTCTGCTCGAGCGCTGCCAGTTCCCGATTGCGAATGCGACGGCTGCTGCTGTTTCCCACGCGTTGGTCACGCAGTGCCTGGCGCTGTTCTCCTATCCGTGCAATTTCATACTCTGCCCGGTGTATCTCGTCGGTGAGAACTTTACGGTCACCGCGTGATAAAACCTGCCCGGCCAGTTGCTGCAGTTCTGCCAGCCGTGAATCATACGTCGCACCCGGGGCACTGGCGTCAGTATCAGGAACCACACCAGATTCCTGAGCCGGTGAAACAGGTGGCTGTTCCTGAGGCTGAATTTCAGCCGTTGCCGCGGGTTCCTGCGCCGTCGTGCCGTCATCTACCGCCGGAGTAGAATCTGCCCGGGCGTCAACGGAGTTACCGCGCGCAGCGAAGTGATGAGCGCCGCCGAACGCAGCGCCTAGCACAGAATCAATCAGAATGGCCTGGCCGTCGAATACCCGATACTGTTTTGCCATATCCGCGTAGCCGTTATCTTCCAGCGTCTCGCCAACTGCAAAGCGGTTCAGGCCCCCGAATGCCGCGTTGATGCCTACACCAGAGAGAAGTCTTGTCGCCAGTCTTCCGCCTACTGCCGCTGGCAATCCCATGCCTACCGCATTGAATCCGCTTTGTTCAGCTGCCACGGTGCGTGCGGTCTGTTCGTCAACGCCCTTTGCCAAAGCATCCTGGTAGGCCTGCTCGTAGGTACTGCCTGCCGCCGCCGCCGCGCCGACCACCGGTCCGCCAATAACTGAAGCACCGATCGCAGGTGCAAACTGGCCCAACCCGTGAATGACCTGGGCGGCCACGCCCTGACTTCCGGCCTCGGGCTTGATGTATTCCCTGGCGCTGCTCAGTTGCTTACCTAAATCGTCATATGACTCATTCAGCGCTTTGTCGGCATCCGGGAACATGACGCGAAACATGTTGATGGTAGGTGCAACATTGTCGGTAAATGCCGGGTCACTGATCAGTCGCTTGCTGAATCCAACGGCAGACTGAGCCAGGCCCAAAGTCCCCTCTCCGGCGCCGCGGAAAAATGCCGACGCTCCACCCTGAAATGCCGAAGGTTCGAAGTCTTCAGGCCGTGAAGGTTTTTCATGTGCCTGATCATCCAGCCATGCCTGGCCCTCCGGGACCAGAGAAAAAAGGTCTGACATATTATTCAACCCTCACAGTTACCGGCTGGTTAGTCCGCGGATCTGTCGCCCAACGACCGCTACCGTTTACGAGGCGGTACTGGTTATTGCCGACATTGACCGCCTTAAAGTTTTCCAACGATGAAGGGTTTAATCCCGCCTGAGTCATAGCCTCTCGCCCTGCGGCCGTGTACCGGTCCCGGAAGGTGGTCTTATCCATACCGAAAGGCATGACTACGTCACTGCCGTTCAGGCCTTTGTACACGCCACCAGTAGCATATTGCGCGGCTTTCTCTGCAATATCACTGTCGGGAGAGACCGTATTAGTTTTAGATGCATCGCCAGACTGATAGGCAAGTGCCGCGTATGCTGACCGGAAATTACCCCACGCCACCTGCCGCGCCTGCGCGCTGTAGGCAAAGGCGTTACCGACTTCTTTGTCGAAGTAGGTTTTTAGTTTTTCATCAGAAGGAATGCTGACCGCGCTGATCCCCGCATCCTTCATCGCTTTGGTGGGATTCAGCATCTGATCGCCAGCCAGCACCGTTTTAGCGACATCGTATTTATCCAGCGTAGGCTTGTAGGATACGAACTGGCTGTAAGGGATGATGCCGCTGCGGTTGTCGTACTGGTTATCCTGCTGGCCCAGCAGCAGCGCTGCGTATGCGGTTCCTGGACTGCCTGGCGCGATCGATGATGCAACACTGCGCAATGCCTGCGGCGGCAAGGTTCTCCCTAATCCTTGCAACAGACTGATCGCCTGGTTTACATCCGTAGAATTGCGGACTGCATCAGTCAAAACCTGCGATTCCTGTTTGGACAGCAGCGGTGGAGTGATACCTATAGCCTTAAGCTGGTCCTGCGCCGCATAGCGATTTTTCACCTCTGACGCAATGGCATCAGGAGTGCTGTTGCTGATTGGCTTATAGGCTCCAATATCGACAGCAGATTGAAACGGGTCAGACTGACGCTGGCTAATTATCCTCTGAGCAGCAGCCTGAACATGGTCGAATGCTGCTGCGCGCCCTGCCAGCCCTTCTCCATTACCAACTTGATTCTTTAGATCACTGACATATTGCTGAATAGATGCCGTCGGCATTGTGCGGAAAGATCCGATATACTGCCCGGCAACGCGCAGATTTTCGAAATCGTTAAAACGCTGTGTCCCTTCCCGGTAACCGAAAGCGTTAATGAAGTCGCCCTGTGAAGGCGGATTATCGAACTGGATCCCCTTCAGATAAGCGGCGGTGGCATCCTGCACCTGATCAACAAGTTGGGCCTTGAACTGCGTACGAGCCTGGTTCCGCAACTCCATAGACTGGCGTAAGTATGCCGCCTGCTGCTGCGGGCTTGCGGCGTCGAAAGCTTGATTCCCTGAATATCGCTTAGGCGATTCCAGAGTAGTAAGACCAAGCGCGGCTGAAACGCCAGTGTTCAGTTGATCCTCGCTATATGGCTGTTTCCCGTTCTCGTGCTGGATGATGCCAGCGCAGAGCTGACGCAGAGTATTAATGTCGCTCATATTAAGCTGGTCATTTGGCGTGACATTCAGCTTTTTGCATAATGCGGCAATGTACGCTTCTGTGTTATTGCCGTCGCTGGCCGGCGCCCAACGATTAACGATCTCGCTAACTGTGTCGTAACCCTGCCGCTGGTACGAAAGCAGGTTTTTACCCAGCGCACGAATACCATGCTCAGGGGTCACGAATTTCGCAAAACGCCCATCACTACCCGCCTGGCCATCCCACGAATTGGAACCGGCTTCGATATTCCCCGGATTATTATTTCGCAGCCCTCTGGCGGCTGACGAATTACCATGCGCAGTAACACGTGGCGCGCCCTCATTGTCTCCAGGCTCACCATTCTGCTGCATGAACTGAATATACTGTTGAGATGCGGCAGTACTCAGAGCTCCATCTGCCGCCTGCTCTTTCAGCTTTTCTTTTTCCGCTACAACCTGTTCCTGGCTCCATCCATGGGCAGCGGCGTACTGCTCAATCGCATCAAACCCCATTTTTACCGTATTAACAAACGCTGCATCATCACCATAGAGCCCCTGCGACTGGGTTACCACATTTTGCTTAATAGCGGAGAACTGCTGATCCTGAAATTGCTGGAACTGGCCAACCTCATACCGGCGGGCCTGGTTATGAAATGACTGCATCGACTGCTGCAATTGAAAAGATAACTGCTGACGGGCCTCGCCATCCGGCACGGTACCCAGCAAGTCCTGAGCTTTCTGCTGCATGTTCTGCATGACGACATCGCTTTGCCCGAGCGCAGCCTTTCCCTGCTTCGTTATCAGACCATTGTCAGGATTGTTGAACTGGTCATCAACGAACTGATTAAACTGCAGCAGGGCATCCTGGCTAAGCGCTACATCAGCCTTGCGCTTTGCATCAGCCATCATATTGATCGACGTATCAGCAGCCTGCTGGATGCCCTGCACCAGCGGATTTTCCGGGACACGAAGATTACTCGTCATTACCGGCGCGGTTTGCGTCTGGCTCTGGCGTTGATATTGCGGAACGGTAGGCATAGTCAGCTCCTTTTACTTAGCGGAAAGCGGCTTCCAGGTACCGCCCAGCGTCTTGTATGCATTAAGACCGGTCAGCGTGGAGTTGAGCAGTGTTGAACCTGCGCCAAGCATTCCGGACTGCTTATCAATTTTCCCTTGAGCGCGGCTGGTATCGGCCTGGAACTGCAACCCGGCGGCCTGTCGCTGGCCGTTGTTGATGGTGGTCAGCGCGTCGAGCGTGCCCTGCTGCATGGTTTCAGTTGTCATGTCCAATGCGTTACCGCTCGTCAGGTCGGCGCCGTTAGCAGCCAGTGCATTGGTCTGCTGTCCGGCAACTCTCCGGGCCTGCTGCCGCTGCTGGTATGCCTGGTCATTAGCTGTATTGATAGTGTCGCGGGAGGCCTGCTCCTGAGCGTCGGCGTTAGCGTTCGCCAGCGCGGCGTTAGCGCGGCCTGTCTGGATCTGGCTGTAAGCGCTGAGACCGCCAGCAACTGCGGTTACGGCTAGTGCTGCGGTAGCTGGTTCACACATGGGCTATTTCCTTAATGAAATGGTGGAAAGGCATTCTCATCAATCCGTATGGCTCAGGATCTGCCAGGGTGAACCCCATCCAGTGAAGCCAGGATTTTGCTGCGTGGTTACGCGCATCTACGTAATTTTCAAGAACGCGATATCCGCGTGACATGTCACGAAGAACCGGTCGGCAATGGCGGAGGAATGTCAGCGGCTGATGCTCAATATGGTCGGTGCTAACCAGCCACGGAATACCTCGTCCGGTGATGATCGATGCCGGAGATATACCGAAGATGGTTACCACCTGGCCGTTAATCATCCCTGCAGCGGCTACCGAAGCGCTTTTCATGGCTCGATTGATGACTTCCTCAGGAGTCATCCCGGCGGCAGCCATAAACTCATCGTGGTCTGCCTGGCGGACATGCGGGAGAATTGCGCTGATATGCTCGTCAGTAACGCTGACTATCTCAACTTTTCGCATATCAGCCCCCTACCGTTACGCGCGGTATAATGGCCAGAATGCCAAGCGGCAGCGGATCGGAATGGCTGATTACAACCCGCCCGTTACGCTCCCAGTTTGCATTGAGGTTCATATCGATGATGCCCGTCTTTAGCCCTACCGGGTCGTCGTAGAATTCCCACTCACGCTGGGTGTACTCCAGTAAGTGAGTATCATCTGTTCCGGCCCAAACCGATCGCCCACTGTTGAGCATTATGCAAAGCTGATTGATAAGTTTGGTCTTATCCAGCAGCGTAGACTGCCCTGCAACGTTCACGTCCAGCGTTTCGATAACCGCGGCTACCGGCAAACCGATATGCACCACTGACGAGTGGTTTTCGATCGTCACTTCGCCGCCTGATACAACCTGCTGAGGTTCAACGTTACCGTCGGCAAGAATACTAACCGTCTGCCCCTCGAGGTGAGACAATCCCGCAAATGTCCGACGTGCTATCGACCAGGTTGATTGCGCAATGTTGCGCAGCGCTGCAGGCACATCACGATTTGCTAATACGGTAGCCACTGTTGATGAGCTAACACCAGCAATGCCCAAACGCATAGACTTGCTGACACCGCCTTCGGTGTAGGGAATATGGATCTCGTAATCAGTGCTCGATGAGTCGAAGATTGCAGAGCTGCACGTTAGCGTGAATTCATCCTGGTAGGTCCAGCCCCCGGCGGAACTGATCGTCATTGTGCGTGAATAGTCGGTGTTTTCTCCGCTGTAAGACAGGCCAGAATCCACGAAAAATGCATCCTGCTGTTCTGTAAACTGCCTGGTGTTCAGTCGCTCAATATAACGAACTGTCGATCCATTCACCGTACGGCGAATAAGCGCATAGACCGCATCTTCCTGCCCTTCGCTAATACTGCAGATCGATTCGACATAGCCATTAGTCATCGGGTGCGGATGCCAGGCATATACCTGCTGCTCACGGAGATAAGTCAGCCCAAGAAGCATGCCGTCACTCCTCGCACACCATGCAACGCTGAACGGCTGTACAGACAAGGCCCAGTCCCTGATGCTGTAACCGTTAAACAGGTGACTGGCCAGGAGGGTAAGATCACTGGATTGATAGCTGTCCTGGTCGAATGAGTAAAACAGATCTCGGATGATGGATCCCTTCTGCTGAACGTATAGTGCAACGCTGCCAACGTTGATTGGCGCCAGATCGCTGCTACCGTTGAACGACTGACCGGACATCGCAAAGCCACCGGTTCCCGTCAGGTTACCGTTGCTGTCGCCTGTCACCTTGAACTCCCCTCCGCTGGTCAGCACGATAAGCTGACCGACATCGAGAAGGTGCAGGATTTTGTTCAGCTGGCGACCGGCGTAGTTATAGGTGATCGCATCGTCGTCAACCTTCGGGTTGCTGCGATAGAAGTTGTGATAATCACCGGTACGGCTACACCATATAGTTTGAGGAAATGCCCGGCTGCCGCCGAAAATCAGCCGCTGCTGGTAATAGGTAACTGTACCCGGGTAGCCGTCAGTATCGTTCCAGGCGTAATGCGCCCATTTGTAAGTGGCGAAGGTGCTACCCACCACTTGCGCCGGCAGCTCGATCTCACCATCCTGACGTGGCACAACGTCGGCCGTTGCAGTTAGTCCATCTCCGGCGATGGCAGTAATACGGCACACGCCAAAACCACTATGCAGATAGCGCCACAGCACACCGTTACGGCCACCAAGACCCCAGCCATCCCAGGAGTCTCCCGTTGTATGGGTCGGAGCAACAGTGCCGGTAGTGCCATTAGAACCGCCGTCAACACAGCGATAAAAGTTCTCCTGATATCGGCACTCGTCACCGACCCCGATGTCTTTATCGGTTTCCCACCGACCAACACTATCTACCGCCTTCTGTTCCATGTAGAACAGTTTTCCCACGTGCTGGCTTTTGAAAATCGGGCTGCTGGCAGTCAACGTTACGGATCCAGTTCGTCCTGAGGCGTACACAGTTACCGAGTCGTCGGTGTTCAGGTCCTGGAATGGCCCGCTGGTTGTTGTCACTGCGGCGGTGCGCCAGTCAGCCTCTCCGTAACGGCGGATCTCAAGCGGCGGATAATCGTTGTGGCACACTGTCATCACATCGGCAGACTGCGTAAATTTCAGCTCAGAGATGACGCTCACCGGCCATGGGGTAGCCACTTCAACAGGGCTGCCGCCGTCCGTAACCAGCGCGCCGTTAGACCAGACGCGAAAATAGTGATCACCGAGCTCGAGCGCATAGGTTTGCGATACGCTGAACTGGAACGGTATTAGCCGGCTGTAACGGTCTGCATATTTCGCGCTACCCAGGAACCGGAAACCGGGACGATTTTCAATGCCGCCTGACTGCCGGACGATGAAATTGCGGCAGCGGCGCAATGACGTCTGGTATTTTTCAAGATCGATTCGACCATACAGTGAAGGTGATATCTCGCCGCCGGCAAGCGACGGCTGCACCAGCGAATAGGCCATCAGCAGATCCTCGCACTGGCAAGGTCTGACATCGCCTGCTGCGGTTCATGCGCCTCATCAAGAGAGCGTTGCATGGCCGCCGTAAGCACCTGCTGATAATTGGCCATTGCCTGCTGGCCGAGACTGGCATTTGCCGTGATAGGCATGGCTATTTCTGCCGCCATACGCCACGAAAGCGCATCAGCGAACAGGGCATCAAACATCGTCGGGTCAGTAATTCTTTTCACGTATAGCAGTACCGCCTGAGACTCATTGGTATGAATGACGCGGCCAGTGCCATCTTCATTGCTGCCAACTTCAAAAACAGGCTTATCCTGCAGAACGATATGAGACCCAGTGAACCACTTCGGTAATATGGCAGCTATACGCGCGCAGTCTGTCGGGTACTGATACCGGAACAACCATCCCGGCGCAGGGTCGCTAAGGTCAGCCAGGACAACGCGCGACATGGCAAAGTTCCAGTCGTTGTCTGCCAGAACTGCGTCGCGAATGGACTCGTAAAACAGGTTGCAGGTATATGCCTCTTTGGTCTTTTCGGTGAGGCTGTTAATCGTCCGGCTGTTGCCTATACGTGCCAGCGCGATATTGCAGATATTGATCACTGATGCCATATCATCCACCAACTAAAAAGGGGCTTTCGCCCCTTTGGTTATGAGGGCTTACACCCCGAGTTCTTTCCGCCTTTCGGCGATCTTCGCCTTCAGAGTTTCCGCTTTGGTATTGAAATGCGGCGCTTCGCCGAACATTTCTTCATACTGTTTGCGCAAATCGTCTAGCTCGGTTAACTCTTCTGCACTGACCGGGACAACCTTTTCGCTCAGGCTGGCATCAACGGAAACCAGATTACTTCCCGGCTCACCGTCGTAGGTAACGATGTCGCCCGGCTCATGCAGGCGGCCATTGATGAATGACCGCTTAGCGACTTTGTACTCAGGCATTGGTTTGCACGCCTCCGGTGATACCGGCAGTGACTTTACCGGTGGTCGGCGCAGTACCAGTCACCGTATAGTTCAGACGGATGTAACGTTCCATCTTCATCGGCAACGTGATAACCGGCGACTTATAGCCCAGCACCAGAGACGCCAGAGGGATCGTCATGGACAGCACGTCCGCAGCGGAACTGAATGCAGAGTTGTCATCGGTTTGCACCGTCACAGTCAGGCTGGTCAGGTTGTTGAAACCTTCAACCACCTGGATAAGCAGCGGGATATCGCCATATTTACCGACATCTTTATTGCTGCCGGTATCAATGACGTTGGTCGAAGCAGCCGTGGCCGTAATGGCCTGAGCTGCGGAAAAAAGCGCTTGCTGGTCGAGCAGCATGTTCCCCCCTTACGCCGTTACGGCTGATTCAGTATTCAGGATGGCGTCAGCGCGACGGATCGGAATACCCAGGAAAGAAACGATTTTCTTACCGGCATATTCGTCGATCGTCAGGTTAACGTTTTTCGCATTCATAGCCTGCTTGTGCAGCCAGGCATGGATGGTTTTGTTGCAGTAGATGACCTCTTTGCCATCGCCCAGCATTGCTACATCACGCGCGTAGTACGCATCGACCATCATGCTGATGAGGTCGGCGCCGCTGGCGGCGTCTTTAGTCAGCGTGGTGACATCGATGTTGCAGATACGCGAGATCGAACGCCAGTCACGGACTGACAGGCCGAGATGCCATTTGAACTCATCGCGGTACGCGCGGAACTGGCCGCCGTTACCATCGCTGACCAGGTCATTGCCGAGATCCTCATGCTGGAACCCGGCGACCATACCTTCCGGATAGATCATGTGCGCGGTGTTCTCTCCCCATGACATGAACCAGATGGAGGTATTGGTGGAGCCTGCACCGCCAGCGCTGAATACGTTCTCCGCGCTGGCCGCTTTGGAGGTGCTCAGGGTATTGAAGCGCGGAGCCAGGCCCATGAACGCTTCCGGCTCAGCATCGGTATTGCCGTAGAAGGTGTAGCGGGAAACCTTGTTGTTAAAGCCCTGCAGCTTGCCCATGTTCTCGGACACGCGGAACGAGTCCGCATTACCGGAGCGATCGGCCAGGTCTTTGTCCACAAAGCCAAGGTCGTACAGCATACCGGTAGTGTCAGTCACCGGAACGGTCTGGGTTTTGGTAGGCTGCACACCCTGGTTGTAACGGCGCCACACCGGCTCGGGAATACCGGCACGAATGGTGGTTTTGTGCTTGGAACCGTCATTACACGGCACGTAAATCGCATCGGTAATGACATCGTTGCTTTTCGCCAGTTGCTCGACGATTTTAGCGATCCGCCCGTTCTTGTCGGTACGGCTGTACACGTCAAGAAGAGAAGGCAGCGTCTGACCAATTAAAGCCATGATTACACCTCACTATTTTTTGCTTGGATAAAACGCTTCGACCAGATCGTTTTTCGGCGATCCGTTACCCTGGCCAGTGACGAAACTGTCTTCACTCATCAACTTGCCTACCTTTGCGAACGCCCGAACCATTTCCGGGTGGTTACCCAGGCCAGTCGAGTCAAGGAATTCGCGGAACTCTTTCGATGCGAAGGTATCCAGCGCCTTCTGCGCGTGTCCGACGGATACCGTTAATTTGTCGCCACCGATTTCTTTGTCAGACTTCGTGTCAGTAGCCCACTGTTCAACCTGCTGCCCCCACGACTCAGCCTGGCGGTTCTGGATTTGCTCCTGCAGTTGTGGCCACAGTCCAGCCAGCTTCTGCGCCTGGTCATTAGAAAGACCAAGCTCGCGCGCCACGGGCTCAAACAGCTCAACAGCTTTTGAGTCCAGCTCAGTGCCTTCCGGTGCCGTTAGTTCATATTTTTCTGGAACCGGTGGCTCAGCAGCAGGAGTTGGCTTATCGCCAGTCGGATCAGGTTTATCACCATCAGCTGGCGAAGGTTCTGGATCTGCTGCTGGTTGTTGCGCTGCTTCAGATTGCTCAGCCGCAGGAGCCGGGGATGGTTCGGATGCTGCTGGAGCTGCCCCACCATCTGCAGGCTGCTCATTGCACAAACGCCGATACATCAGACGCTCAAATAAATTCATCGCTATTCCTCGCTGGCCTCTTTGGCCATTGCCAGATACTGATCGGGACACGCTTCCATCACGTCGGAAAAGACTTTCAGTCCCGTGTTACGTTTTCCTTCGGCGAAGGCTGCCGAGAGCGCCTCACCGGTATAAGTCGTACGCCACACTCCAGCCTGCTCAATCAGGCGCCAGATGAAACGGCGGCCGTGTTCTGTCTCGCAGATGAGGCGCAGGTCATTAAGTTCGTTCTCGCGACGTAATTGCTGCCTTTTGAGCTCATCTGCTGCCAGTTCTTCACGCTCTTCTTCGCTCAGGTAATCAGTCATTGCGTCACCGCCGGCTGCTGAGCAGCATCAGAGAGGGTTTTTAACAAGCTAGGGTCAGCGGTGTTGGTATCGCTCAGGGTCTTAGCTGTTGCGCCAGCTTGCTGGGCCATAGCCATCATCTGCTGCTGTTGCTCCATTTGAGCTCGCTGTTCGCGCGTGGCTTGCACCTCATCATCGGAGTTAACGATCGTGGCCGGTACGCCGAGCATATTTCCGTACTCGTCAATCGTCTGGTCGATATTGAGTTTGTCGAGCGCCGCAGGATTGGCTTTTGCAAGATTCCCAACAAAGCCAACAAAGCGCTCAACGCTGCTGATCCCTATGGATTTTTGGGCCTGTGCCAAAATGGAGACATATTCAACTTTCAGAGGAGTGCCCTGCAGTTCTTCCGGAGGCTCAGGAAAGAGGTTGCGGCGCGCCATGATGTTGAATGTGCGATCAACGAAAGGATCAAGGAATTCATCATTAAGTCGCTCAAGGACTGGGCCAAGCTGCAGGAGTTTCTCATCCTGCATTGCGGCCACAGCTTCCACTGGCATGCTCCTGGTGTTGATGGTGCTGAACAGGTTAAACAGGTCAGAGAAGAAGCAGGCTTCAATCATTTGGCGGTCATCAGCAATGCTGCCGAGCATGTCATTAAGCTGCGGGCTGACGGCGTAAGCCGGACGCACTAGCTTGGTAGCATCAACCTCATCAACATAAGTAACGCCGCCAGGGGCAAGGTTGATCAGCTTATTTTTAAGACCTGTCGGGGCCACCATTGGCGGGTTAACAAGCTTATCGATCGCGTTAGCTTTGCGAATTTGCTCCAGCTGCAGAGCCTTACCAGTACCGAGAGCCATCATTCCCGGGCAGTTACTCCCGTAAACGTCTTCCCCGTTAATCTCCCAGCGCGGTGAAAGGATCGGTGGCTCATCAAAACCAGCCTCACGAAGGAGCTTGTCACCGTCTCCGGACAACTCGAAATACACCGATTTGAATGCCTTGTTGCGGGAGTTCAGCTTGCCATTCACACGATCGATATTGGGCTCTGTCAGATGGACCACATCGAACCATGCTTCATAGTTAGCGTTATCCCAGGCGCCGCGCACGGCGTTACTGACGTTGTCCAGGCCAAACTGCATAACAATCTGGCGGGCAGTCATGGAGAAAACGCGATACGTGGTATCGACTGACAAACGATGCGAGTTTGACAGGTAGTAACTTCCGATCGGCAGAGGATGAGTACGAATCACATCTTCGTCGTCTTCGAGAACCGCCATAGCCGCGGTACCAAAAACACCAAGGTGCCGGTAGATAATCGGCAGGGACTGGTAGACGTTAGAGCGGTTCATGACGTCGTTCATCCTGGTCATGACCACATCAAGCCAGCGTTTTACCGGTCCATATTGCATCATCTCCGGATCCGGCGTTGCCAGCTTAAACCATGGGCGGGTTGGGCTGGTGATACCTGACAGCATGCCTGATTGCAGAGTGCGGGCAGCTTTAGAGGCGGTAGGGTCAACGATGCGGGTATTACGCTTGCTGCCGTTGTTTCTCTCCGTCGTAAGAAAGCGCGTGCTGCGCGGATCAATAAATTCCGCCAGTTCGCGCCAGTGCTCCTCAAAGCTGGTGCGCTCATTTTTGAGCTGCCCCAGGTGTTTGAGGTAATGCTGTTTCGGAGAGAGTTCGGCCATGGATTACGCCCCGAGCAGGGTCTTACCCTGAGTACCGCCAGAAGGCTGCGTTACACCCTGGCTCGACGTCAGGATTGTTGATTTCTGCCCGCCCGCTGCGGCACGGCGACGACGATCGCTATCGGCGGCGTTCTGTACAGCAGAATCGGAAACCTGCGGCGCCGCCTGAACCTGCGGAGAACTCACTTTCGGCTTGCTGATGCACATTTTGCTGCGCTCCATACGCGTTTAAATTATTACCAATTTAACCACATATGATTTATTTGTCGTAGTGTATTGACCTTTTGACGATAAATTATTACCTTTTTGGTAAACACAACATGAAAGCGCACCCCATTCCCTTCCATTGGTGGCTTTGTCGTTACTCAGATGGCGGAGTGCGCTTCCAGGTGTGAAAGCATCCGGCGTATGGCACATGCGTCGATAGCGGTCCGGGGGCTCCTTGGTACATGGCCCAGCGGGTAGCCGGAATGTGCAAGCCATGCCCTGCATGCACGACATCGACTCACCATCGCGGCGTTACGGTGTGACACCTCGGAAGAGACGAGGGCACAACAGGTAAGAGCATTGACCGAGCCTAAAAGTAATTGGCAGATACCCTCTCAGGGGTTGGTCATATCGGGACTGCAGTCGGCGCAGCTGAGATAGAGCCACAATGCAGCGTTCAGTGCTCTTTCCGTTGTGGTGAATACGTAGGCTGATACGTTAGAGACGGCACCCCTTAATGAGGACAGCGCTATCTCTGGAGAATAGTCTTGGGTATGTGCAATGCCAGAGAAAGCCGGAGATCAGCACCGGCCACCACACCAGAATCACGCCTCAGGACCGTGATACCCGTAGTTCCAGGCAAGTTTGGCGGTGGCAGTTATTCCCTTTCTGACCACCGCCCTTTTTACAGCAGGACGCCATTGCGATGACTTCATGCTGTAAACCCTGTGACACCCAGCCAAGGACGGCACTTTCCATCATCCCTGTTTCGCCCGGTTCGCCGGGCATTTTTTTAAGGTGAGAATTATGAGCGACAAAGATATCGAGCAGGAAATTCAGGCCAAAGGCTTAACCGCGCCTCGCGTTACGCCAGACCATATAGAAAGCATTATTGCCAGCGAACACTACTTCACTGGCTCTGATGGTGTGCTGGGTGCCTACAAAAACAACGATGACGTTTATGTTGGCAGCGCACCTAGCGATAAATCCGTACGGTCTTTAGATTTGATCACCTTCTGTGTCCTGGTGCTTCAAAACGGCTTTACGGTCACTGGTGAAAGCGCCTGCGCCAGCCCTGAAAACTTCGACCCTGAAATCGGGCGCAAGATTGCCCGTGAAAATGCGGTAAATAAAATCTGGATGCTGGAAGGTTACCTGCTGAAGCAGAGACTGAGCGAAAAATAACACCGTGACATGTCACAATAGCCCGCCGATGCGCGGGCTTTTTTACGCCCACGGGTCGTACTCGCTGATCACGTTGGGCTGCTTGCCGCCGGCAGCAGGGAAATCCGAACGCTTTGTCACCGGGTATGCGAATGTCAGAAGCAGCGCATCGCCCTTGCCCGGCGACCGGCCCAAACGCTCTTTGATATCTTCCTTGGGTTCCATGACGATCTTGCCGTCCACCCTCACCTTGTACTCTGCCGCGGACAGGTCGTCTGCCGTCTCCTGGTCGTCAAGCGCGCCGCCGAGCTTGAGCCACGTCTTACAGGCGTTGAACATCTCTCCGCGCTTATTCAGCATCTGAGGATCTGCCGATGCGCCGCCGAACGGCACAAGCTGCCAGGTCCGGCCCCAGCCATCGCCGATGGACTTCAGCCCGGTGCCGTAACCGAAGTCGATAAACACCGCGTCAGCCTGGTACTGGTCCTCAAAGTCAGCGATACGCTTCGCCATAATCAGATCGTCAGTGGTCTTGTTGCCGGTCCACAGCACTTTGCTATGCAGCCCCTGGCGGAGATAGATCACTGCATCATCCACGCCTGAATAAGCCGGGTCGACGCCGATTATCCGCGGGGCGTGCGCCACCTGCGCAGCGGTCACTACACGCTTCATCGCCTCATCAGTCAGCCCGGTAGGGATAAACTGCAGCTCTGAAGCATCCGGGAAGATCCCGCGCACGCGGACCTTCACAAAGTCGCTGTCCTCGCCGTAGTCGTCCACCCATTTCTGCAGCTGCTGCTTGTTGGTGCCTTCGACGGTGCGGCTGTCGATTTGGGCGCACTTCCAGCGGTGCTTGTATTTGCGGAAGCATTCACGGAAACGCCCGGTGTTGCGCGTCGGGTTACCGAACGCCACCCAGATAATTTCCGTGTCTTCGTCCGTCAGCGCTCCCTCAGCAACCTCCCAGACCAGATCCGCGATGTTGGATGCCTCGTCGAACACCACAACGATACGCTTACGCTCGTTGTGCAGGCCTGCAAACGCCTCGGTGTTGTGCTCAGACCAGGGAATAGCATCGGCGCGCCAGCGTTTGTCGTGGCCTGGATCGTTGCTGTACATCGCCGTAGCGGTGCAGGTGAACCATTCTTTCGTGATAGCCAGGTTCGACCATTTGATGATTTCCGGCCAGGTCTTCGTGCGCAGCTGGTTGTCGGTGTTAGCGGTCACCACCACCTTGCAATCTTCACAGGTGGACATGGCCCAGTTAATCAGCATCGAGATGAACGCAGATTTTCCGATGCCGTGTCCGGATGCGCGGGAAATCATCAGCGGCTGGTGACGAGTCGCGGGATTCTGCAGGTGCTCGCCTATCTCGCGGAATGCGTCAGCCTGCCACTGTCGCGGCCCGGAGGCGTGCGCCAGTTCTGTGCCATCCTCGCCCCACGGAAACGCATACAGCGCATAGCCCAGCGGGTCATGGGTGAAGCTGGCGATATCGTCGATCAGCTGTTCTTTCAGCTGCTCTTCCGGGGATAAAGCGGCGTCTGTCACTGGTCACCACCCTGGCGCTCTTTCAGGCGGCGCCGGGCGGCGGCCATGCGGTCGGCAATGGTGACGTTCACGTTAACTTCCATGCGCTCTTTGAACGCGTTAACGTCGACGTGCTTACCGATGAGCTCGAGGTTTTTCACCTTGTCGGGCCATTTGATTTTCTTGAGGATGGTCTCTATCGATGTCTCATCCATGTTCATGATGGTTGAGGAAAGGTCAAACCCGCTGAGCGTGGTTCGCCAGATTTTCGGCCACTCGCGGATCGGTTTCAGGCTGCCGTCATCGTTCAGGATATCCAGCACGTCCATCTGGTCGATTTCCACCAGGCGCAGCAGCACGTAATCGGCGCTTACGCGCAGGCGCTTGTTGCGCTCCTCCATCAGCTCAGCGATTCGTTTCTGGATACGATCATCACGCATCATCGTGCTGGCTTTGACGTGGGCAGACTTTGGGGAGAACCCGGCATTGATGGCCGACTGCGTCTGATTTTCAGGGCATTTCACATACTCCTGGGCGTAGGCTTCCTGCATCACCGTCAACGGTTTGTACTGAGTTGATTTGCGCTTCGGATCCTTTGGCATGGTAAACACCCCGAAAATAATTACCTTTTAGGTAATAATACCATGCCACCAGCGATGTTACATGATCGGAATATCATCATCACTCACCCACCCGGCCCGGTTTATCAGGTAGGTAACGACACCCCGCACTTCAACATCGTCCAGGGCGTCCCCTTCCAGCGCCTCACCATCATCAGTGATCAGCGCCTGCCCACGGACAACAGCGAATTCAGTTTTCCCGGCATATACGATAAGGACATGATCACCCTGCTTTGGCCGGCGGCAGACATCAACGACGGCATAACCGGCGGTAGTCTCCAGGGCGCGACAGTTGGCGTCATACTGACAAAGGCGTGAAACGGTTAGCGTTTTCTCAACGTAGTCTGCAGCAGGTGATGGAAAACCCATGATGGACCTCGCATAAAAATGTCGCGGTAGGGATACCCGTTACCGG
>NZ_GL882818.1:6986-12409 GCF_000195655.1 Klebsiella sp. MS 92-3 | reverse complement strand
GCGATCCTCCCCGGCGAGTCGACGGTGGTGAAAAAACCCACCGAGCCGCTAAGCGGCGATTTACCGCTCGGCGATCGCAGCAACCTGTTGTTTTCCGGGACCACCGTTAGCTCAGGGGCGGGAAAAGGGATCGTGGTGGCCACCGGCGGCAATACCGAGCTGGGCCATATCAACCAAATGATGGCGGGCATTGAGAAACACCGCACGCCGCTGCTGGTGCAAATGGACAAGCTAGGCAAAGCCATCTTTATCCTTATTCTGGTGATGATGGCGGCGCTGTTCGTCTTTAGCCTGCTGTTCCGCGATATGCCGGTCTCCGAACTGATGCTGTCGTTGATTAGCCTCGCGGTGGCATCGGTCCCGGAAGGGTTGCCGGCGATTATCTCGATTATTCTGTCGCTCGGCGTACAGGCGATGGCCCGTCAGAAAGCGATTATCCGCAAGCTGCCGACGGTGGAAACCCTCGGCGCGATGACGGTTATCTGCTCGGATAAAACCGGGACCCTGACCATGAACGAAATGACGGTGAAGGCGGTGATCACTGCCGACAGCGTCTATCGGGTGGAAGGGGATAGCTATGAGCCGGTCGGTAAGATCCACGCCATTGACGATCCGACGCCGGTCACGATCGCGCCCGGCTCGCTGTTCGAGCGCTATCTGCGCACCATCGATCTGTGTAACGACAGCCAGCTTATCAAAGAGGAGAGCGGGCTGTGGAAAATCACCGGCGGCCCGACCGAGGGGGCGCTGAAGGTGCTGGCGGCGAAGGTCACTCTGCCGCCGCTGACCAGCGAACTGCGCAGTAAAATTCCTTTTGATTCGCAATATAAATACATGTCGACCCTCTACCGGCTGGGTGAAGAGGAGGTAGTGCTGGTCACTGGCGCGCCGGATGTCCTGTTCCGCCTGTGCCAGTATCAGCAGAGCGACAGCGGATTGCAGCCGCTGGATCTCCCGTACTGGGAAGGCAAAATTGAAGAGTACGCCCGGGAAGGGCTACGGATGGTGGCCGCAGCCTGGAAGCCGGCTGCCGCAGGCCAGACCGAACTGACCCATCAGGATCTGCAGCAAGGGGTGATTTTGCTAGGGGTCGCCGGGATGATGGATCCGCCGCGTCCGGAGGCCATCACGGCGATTGCCGACTGCCTGCAGGCCGGGATCCGCGTGAAGATGATCACCGGCGACCACCCGCAAACGGCGATGAGCATCGGCAAGATGCTGGGGATTGGCAATGCGGGAAATGCCATTACCGGACGCGAGCTGGAGGTGATGGACGACGCGCAGCTGAGCGTAGCCGCGCAGCAGTTTGATATCTTCGCCCGCACCAGCCCGGAAGATAAGTTCCGCCTGGTGCAGGCTCTGCAGAGTAAGAAAGAAATTGTCGGAATGACCGGCGATGGGGTGAACGATGCCCCGGCGTTGAAGCAGGCTGACGTCGGCGTGGCGATGGGGATCAAGGGGACCGAGGTGACCAAGGAGGCCGCCGATATGGTGCTGACCGATGATAACTTCGCCACCATCGCCAGCGCAGTCCGCGAGGGGCGCCGGGTGTATGACAACCTGAAGAAAACCATTCTCTTCGTCATGCCGACCAACCTTGCCCAGGGGTTACTGATCGTGATCGCGCTGCTGGCGGGCAACGTACTGCCGCTCACGCCGGTGTTGATCCTGTGGATGAACATGGCCACCTCCGCCACGCTGTCGTTTGGCCTGGCGTTTGAAGCCGGTGAGAAAAATATTATGCGGCGGCCGCCGCGCGATCCGAAAATTCACGTGATGGACGGCTTTGCCATCTGGCGCGTAGCGTTTGTGGGGTCAATGATTGCGGTCAGCGCCTTTATTCTCGAAGCCTGGCTGCAGCCGCGCGGCTATTCGCCGGAGTTTATTCGTACCGTGCTGTTGCAGACTCTGGTCACCGCCCAGTGGTTCTATATGCTGAACTGCCGCGTATCGGATGGATTCTCGTTAACCAAAGGTCTGCTGGCCAACAAAGGGATCTGGATCGTCAGCGGCGTACTGCTGGTGCTACAGCTGCTGATTATCTACGCGCCTTTTATGCAGATGCTGTTCGGCACCACCGGGCTGCCGTTCCGCTACTGGGTGATCACCTTTATCATCGGCTTCGCCATGTTCCTGATCGTGGAACTGGAAAAACCGCTGACCCGCAAATGGCGTTCCGCCTGACGGCGTGAAGCGCTGAACGAAAAAGAAAAGAGGGGGCATCGCCCCCTCTCTGGCTGACGACAAACCTGTTTCGTCATTGTGCTCGCATTTCTGCCGGGTGGCGACTTTCGCCTTACCCGGCCTACGAAAGACTTCAATATCAAACCGTTATGCAGTTATCTGTAGGGCCGCGCAAGCGCAGCGCCGCCGGGCAATTCCTGAAGATTGCACGTTGTCAGCAGTTTGAGAGAGGGCATCGCCCTCTCTTTTATTATGGTTCACGCTTGTTGCGCTTTACTGTTTCGGCTCGGCGACCACGGTGCTTCCCACGCCGCGGTTATTGTACTCCCACATGCGGTTGAAGCCGTTGTCGTTGAGGTTGCGCTGCAGATTGCCTTTGTCATCGGCGCTGCCGGTGTTGCCGCTGAACGGGCGGCCGGAGCCTACCGCCGCCGCCCACGGCTGGGCAATATTAAAGCCTTCATTGATAGCGCTGTCGCGGATCACCACCTGGCCGTTGCTATTGCCATCGACATCCAGCGCGCGGCCGAGCTGCGCGACGTTATCCCCGGAGGCGGTGAAGCGGCTGTTGGTCGCCAGGAAGCCGTAGGTCACGCTCTTCAGAGTAGCCGGCGCGAAGACGTAGGCCTCTTTCTGGGTACGGGAATTCACCACGCGGAAATCGGTGTTATCAAACACCACCGCGCCGCGGCCGGAAACGATATCCACATCGCCTTCAATGTAGCTGTTGGTCACCAGGGTGCGGGTCTGACGGTTGTCCTGCAGACGGTTTTGCACGCCGCTGTTGGTCACGAAGAAGGTGTTCTGACGGCCAAGAATATTGACCTTATTGATCTGCACCTGGTCGCCATCGCTGCGCAATGCCACCGCCTGGTGGGTACCGGCGTCAACGCTGTCGCCGAGGTTGTTGGCGATGGTCAGGTTCTGCAGCTGCAGACCATTATTCTGTGACCAGAAGACTGCGGAACACATTACGCCGACGGTCGCCGCGGATTTGCTTTGGCAACTGTCGAACATATACCACGCCGGTTTACCCGGCATATATTTACCGCCTGGATTGACCAGACGACGCCAGGTGTTGCGATCCATCTCGGAATCAATGGCTTCGCTGATTTTCACGTCGATTGGCTTATCGCCAGTACCATACAGGGTCAGGGCGCCCGGCGCCGCCGGAACGTAGACGGTTCCAGGGTACTCGCCCGGCATAATCGCGATATACAGACGACGGTTAGAGTGACGGGCAATTGCCGCATCCACCGCCGCCTGAATGGTGGTATGGGTTACGCCCTGGGTTCCCGCAGGGCCGACGATAAAGTCAGGCTGCGCCGGCAGGCTGATGGCAGACGGCGTCCAGGCGGCGGCGTTGGGAGCCAGCGACTGGAAATAGGCCGCCGGCGTGAAGTTTTTCGCTTCTTCGGCGTTGAGTATGGGACGCGCGGTAGTGCCCGGTGCAGTCTGCGTTGAGGGCTGTTGATCGGCAGGCGTCGAGCTACAGGCGGACAGCGTCACGCCGAAGGCCAGCGCCAGCGCCAGACGGGAAACGGAATATGTGTTCATGTTGCTCCGGGCAAAATTAAGCGTAGTGAAATACCCCGGCTGAGACGCCAGGGTATAAGTCCTTTAAAACCTGCTGTTTTATACTAACTTGAACGAAACGGGAAGACGTGGACGGAAAAACTTACCGTCTTTACGCAACGCGCAGCCCTGCCGGATGGTCTTTAGTCACAAAAAAATAACATTTCCCTGCGCTATTGTTGACTTTACCGGCGTTATGAAAATAAATGTCTATACAACCCATGACAAGTTAAGCGCTATGACTGAAGCCACTTCCGAACTCGTTATCTGGCGAAACGGGCGTCTCGCCACCCTGAACCCCGATCACGCTCAACCTTACGGCCTGCTGGAGCGCCACGCGCTGCTGGTGCGCGACGGCCGCATCGCGGCGATTGTCGCCGAAGATGACGTCCCCAGCGGGCGCAGTATCGATCTTGAAGGCCGGTTGGTAACGCCGGGATTAATCGACTGCCACACCCATCTCGTCTTCGGCGGCAGCCGGGCCCAGGAGTGGGAGCAGCGGCTGAACGGCGTGTCGTATCAAACCATCAGCGCCAGCGGCGGCGGCATTAACTCCACCGTGCGCGCCACGCGCGACAGCAGCGAAGCTGAACTACTGGCGCTGGCCCAGCCGCGTCTGGAACGCCTGCTGCGTGAAGGGGTGACCACCCTGGAGATCAAATCCGGCTACGGCCTCGACCTGCCAAACGAACGCAAAATGCTGCGGGTCGCCCGACAACTGGCCGATCATAATGGCGTGGAACTGTCGGCGACGCTGCTCTCCGCCCACGCCACGCCGCCGGAATATCAAGGCGATGCTGACGGCTATATTACGCTGGTCTGCGAGACCATTTTGCCGACGCTGTGGCAGGAGGGACTGTTTGAAAGCGTTGACGTCTTCTGCGAAAACGTCGGCTTCAGCCCGCAGCAAACTGAGCGCGTCTTTCAGGCGGCGCAGGCGCTGGGCATTCCGGTAAAAGGCCACGTTGAGCAGCTCTCGTCGCTGGGCGGCGCGCAGCTGGTGAGCCGCTATCATGGGCTTTCCGCCGACCATATCGAGTATCTGACGGAAGAGGGCGTGGCGGCGATGCGCGAAAGCGGCACCGTGGCAGCCCTGCTCCCCGGCGCGTTCTACTTCCTTAATGAAACCCGTAAACCGCCGGTCGAGCTGCTGCGCAAGTACCAGGTGCCGATGGCGGTGGCGACCGATTTCAACCCCGGCACCAGCCCCTTCGCCAGCCTGCATCTGGCGATGAACATGGCCTGCGTCAAGTTTGGCCTGACGCCGGAGGAGGCGTGGGCCGGGGTGACGCGCCATGCCGCGCGGGCGCTGGGGCGCCAGGCCAGCCACGGCCAGCTGGCGCCGGGCTTTGTCGCTAACTTCGCCATCTGGGATGCTGAGCATCCCGTCGAGATGGTGTATGAGCCGGGGCGCAGTCCGCTCTGGCATCGCGTTGTTCAAGGAGAATTGCAATGATGCTGTGGCAAGCTACGCCAGCCAGTCTCTGGCAGGGACGCGACGACAGCGCGGAAGCGCCCAATGCGCTGCGCCTGTTCCAGACCATCGCCCGCGCGGAACGCTTCGCGCCGCAGGAGATGCCCGGCGATATCGCGCTGCTCGGCTTCGCCTGTGACGAAGGGGTCCGGCGTAACAAGGGGCGTACCGGGGCAGCGGACGGGCCCCC
>NZ_GL882818.1:1959-6893 GCF_000195655.1 Klebsiella sp. MS 92-3 | reverse complement strand
CCGGGGCAGCGGACGGCCCGGCGACCCTGCGCCGGGCGTTGGCCAATATGGCCAGCCATCAGGGTCATGACCGCTGCGTGGATATGGGCACCATCAGCGTCGACGGCGAGCAGTTAGAAGCCGCGCATCAGGCGCTGCGCGAGGCGGTGGCCGACTGTCAGCGGGCGGGTAAACGCACGCTGGTCCTGGGCGGCGGCCACGAGACGGCCTTCGGCCACGGCGCTGGGGTACTGGATGCCTTCCCAGGCGAAAAAGTGGGCATTATTAATCTCGATGCGCATCTGGATCTGCGCTTTGCCGACTGCGCCAGCTCCGGGACGCCGTTCCGCCAGTTGGCGCTGGAGTGTGACGCGCAGCAGCGCGGTTTTCACTATACCTGCATCGGGGTTAGCCGGGCGGCGAACACCCAGGCGCTATGGGATGAAGCGGCGCGCCGCCAGGTGGCTATCGTTGAAGATCTGGAGGTGCTGACAGCCTTCGAAACTCGCGTGTTGCCGGAGCTTGAGCGCAATATCGCGCAATTCGACCGCCTGTATATGACTATCGATCTCGACGTGCTGCCGGCGCGAGAAATGCCGGCGGTATCGGCCCCGGCGGCGCTGGGCGTGCCGCTGGGCACGCTGCTGCGCATCGTTGAGCCGCTGTGCCGCAGCGGTAAGCTGCAGGCGGTGGATCTGGTGGAGTTTAACCCGCTGTTTGACATTGACGGTCAGGGCGCTCGCGCGGCGGCCCGTGTGGCATGGCAAATCGCCCATTGGTGGCGCTAGCGATCCGCGCTATTATTTTCGTTTCGCCGCTCCGCTTATTACGCATAAGGAAAGCCAGGCCATGTTTGCACAACAACCTCGTTCCGCGCCCGCGCCTTTCTATGAAAAGGTGAAGCAGGCGATCAGCGAAAAGATCCACAGCGGCGTCTGGCGACCGCATGACCGTATCCCGTCGGAAGCTGAGCTGGTGGCCCAGTTCGGCTTCAGCCGGATGACCATCAATCGCGCGCTGCGCGAGCTGACGGACGAAGGCCTGCTGGTCAGGTTGCAAGGGGTGGGAACCTTTGTCGCCGAGCCGAAAGGGCAGTCGGCGCTGTTCGAGGTGCGCAGTATTGCCGCAGAAATTGTCGCCCGTCACCATCAGCACCGCTGTGAGGTACTCCTGCTTGAGGAGACCCGGGCGGATCATATTCAGGCGACGGCGCTCAGCGTCCCGGAAGGCACCCGCATCTTTCACTCGCTGATGGTGCATTACGAAAACGAGGTGCCGGTGCAAATCGAAGATCGCTGCGTCAATGCCGCAGTGGTACCGGACTATCTGCATCAGGACTACACCGCCACCACGCCCCATGATTACCTGTCGCTGATCGCACCGTTAACCGAAGGTGAACATATTGTTGAAGCGGTGCAGGCCACGGCGGAAGAGTGCGCGCTGCTGCATATTCACGCCCACGATCCGTGCCTGCTGATCCGTCGTCGCACCTGGTCGACAACCCACATCGTCTCCCACGCGCGCCTGCTGTTCCCCGGTAGCCGATATCGTCTGCAGGGGCGCTTTGGCTCCTGATCCACGCTGGCGTCAGCAAAACGTGATTGCTGACGCAATATAACAAAATTGTATCATTTCTGTTAAATCCTGGCTTGCGCATGCTTGTATAGACAAGTATATGTATCTACGTAAACAACGTTCATTGTCAGGAGAAACCCCGATGTCGCAAAGCAAATATCGCCAGCTGGACGTCCGTGCGCCAAGAGGCACGACGCTGACCGCGAAGAGCTGGCTGACCGAAGCCCCGCTGCGTATGTTAATGAATAACCTTGATCCCGATGTCGCCGAAAACCCGCACGAGCTGGTGGTCTATGGCGGTATTGGTCGCGCAGCGCGCAACTGGGAATGCTATGACGCTATCGTGAAGGCGCTGAAGAACCTGGAAAGCGATGAAACCCTGCTGGTGCAGTCCGGGAAGCCGGTGGGCGTATTCAAAACCCATGAAAACTCACCGCGTGTGCTGATCGCCAACTCCAACCTGGTCCCGCACTGGGCCACCTGGGAACACTTTAACGAGCTGGATGCCAAAGGGCTGGCGATGTACGGCCAGATGACCGCCGGCAGCTGGATCTACATCGGCAGCCAGGGCATCGTGCAGGGTACCTACGAAACCTTCGTCGAAGCCGGTCGCCAGCACTACCAGGGCAGCCTGAAAGGCCGCTGGGTATTAACCGCCGGTCTGGGCGGCATGGGCGGCGCGCAGCCGCTGGCCGCGACGCTGGCCGGCGCCTGCTCGCTGAACATCGAATGTCAGCAGAGCCGCATCGATTTCCGTCTGCGTACCCGCTACGTGGATGAGCAAGCCACCTCGCTGGATGACGCCCTGGCGCGCATCAAAAAATACACCGCCGAAGGGCGGGCCATCTCTATCGCGCTGTGCGGCAACGCCGCGGAGATCGTACCGGAGCTGGTGAAGCGCGGCGTGCGCCCGGATATGGTCACCGACCAGACCAGCGCCCACGACCCGCTGCATGGCTATCTGCCGAAAGGCTGGAGCTGGGAAGAGTATCAGCAGAAAGCCGAATCCGACCCGCAGGGCACTATTCTGGCGGCGAAACGCTCGATGGCCGATCACGTGCAGGCGATGCTGGCCTTCCATGAGATGGGGGTCCCAACCTTCGACTACGGCAACAACATCCGCCAGATGGCGCAGGAAGTGGGCGTCAGCAACGCCTTCGATTTCCCGGGCTTCGTGCCGGCCTATATCCGCCCGCTGTTCTGCCGCGGTATCGGCCCGTTCCGCTGGGTAGCGCTGTCCGGCGATCCGCAGGATATCTACAAAACCGACGCGAAAGTGAAAGAGATCATCAAAGATGATCAGCATCTGCACCACTGGCTGGATATGGCGCGCGAGCGCATCAGCTTCCAGGGACTGCCGGCGCGTATCTGCTGGGTCGGTCTGGAGTGGCGGCAAAAACTCGGTCTGGCGTTTAACGAAATGGTGCGCAGCGGCGAAGTCTCCGCGCCGATCGTCATTGGCCGGGATCACCTTGACTCCGGCTCCGTCGCCAGCCCGAACCGCGAAACCGAAGCGATGCGCGATGGTTCTGATGCGGTCTCCGACTGGCCGCTGCTCAACGCCCTGCTCAATACCGCCAGCGGCGCGACCTGGGTGTCGCTGCACCACGGCGGCGGGGTAGGCATGGGCTTCTCGCAACACTCCGGGATGGTTATCGTCTGCGATGGTACCGATGAAGCGGCGGCGCGTATCGCCCGCGTCCTGCACAACGACCCGGCGACCGGCGTAATGCGTCATGCCGACGCGGGGTATGAGATTGCCATTGAATGCGCAGCAGAACAGGGTCTGAATCTTCCGATGGTGGCGGCAACGCAGGGGAACGCTAAATGAAATCTTTAACTTTGATCCCGGGTCAACTCAGCCTGTCGCAGCTCCGCGACGTTTACAGCCACCCGGTAAATATTACCCTCGACAGCGGCGCGTTTGCCGCCATTGACGAGAGCGTGGCCTGCGTCAACGCCATCCTTGCCGAAGGGCGTACCGCCTACGGCATCAACACCGGTTTTGGCCTGCTGGCGCAAACCCGTATCTCGACGGAAGATCTGGAGAACCTGCAGCGTTCGCTGGTGCTGTCCCATGCGGCGGGCGTTGGCGAGCCGCTGGACGATGATCTGACGCGGCTGATTATGGTGCTGAAGATTAACAGCCTGTCCCGCGGTTTCTCCGGGATCCGCCTGAGCGTGATCCAGGCGCTGATTGGCCTGGTGAATGCCGGCGTGACGCCGTGGATCCCGGCCAAAGGCTCCGTCGGCGCTTCCGGCGACCTCGCGCCACTGGCGCATATGTCGTTAACCCTGCTCGGAGAAGGTAAAGCGCGGGTACGCGGCGGCGAATGGCTGCCGGCCACCGAAGCGCTGCGTCAGGTGGGGCTGGAGCCGATTACCCTGGCGGCGAAAGAGGGGCTGGCGCTACTCAACGGCACCCAGGCCTCGACCGCTTTTGCCCTGCGCGGTCTGTTCGAAGCCGAGGATCTGTTCGCCTCCGCGGTCGTCTGCGGGGCGTTAACCACCGAAGCGGCGCTGGGCTCACGTCGTCCGTTTGATGCGCGCATCCATGAAGTGCGCGGCCAGCGCGGGCAGATTGATGCGGCGGCGCTGTATCGCCACCTGCTGACCGACGATAGCGCGATCTCGCAGTCGCACCATAACTGCAGCAAGGTGCAGGACCCGTACTCCCTGCGCTGCCAGCCGCAGGTGATGGGCGCCTGCCTGACGCAGATCCGCCAGGCGGCTGAGGTGCTGCTGGCTGAAGCCAACGCGGTCTCCGATAACCCGCTGGTCTTTGCCGCCGAAAATGACGTCATCTCCGGCGGTAACTTCCATGCCGAACCGGTGGCGATGGCCGCGGATAATATCGCGCTGGCGATCGCCGAAATCGGCTCGCTCTCCGAGCGCCGCATCGCGCTGATGATGGACAGCCATATGTCGCAGCTGCCGCCGTTCCTCGTCAAAAATGGCGGCGTCAACTCCGGGTTTATGATTGCCCAGGTCACGGCGGCGGCCTTAGCCAGTGAAAACAAAGCGCTGTCGCACCCGCATAGCGTTGACAGCCTGCCCACCTCCGCGAACCAGGAAGACCATGTTTCCATGGCGCCGGCTGCCGGTCGCCGCCTGTGGGCGATGGCCGAGAACACCCGCGGGGTGCTGGCCGTTGAGTGGCTGGCGGCGGCGCAGGGGCTGGATATGCGCGAAGGACTGACCACCAGTCCGCTGCTGGAAGAGGCGCGTCACTTGCTGCGCGAACGCGTGCCGCACTATACGCAGGATCGCTACTTCGCCCCGGATATCGATAACGCCATTGCGCTTCTGGCGGCCCGTCACCTGACGCGTCTGCTGCCTGCCGTACTGCATTAATCACCGTTGTTCTCTGTACCCGCGTC
>NZ_GL882818.1:0-1816 GCF_000195655.1 Klebsiella sp. MS 92-3 | reverse complement strand
CCCGGCCCGCCCTACACCGCATATTTGTCGTCATATAAAAAAATCAGGACACCTGTATATGCAACAACAACACAAGCCACATCTGCTGCGCGGGCTCAATGCCCGACACATTCGGTTTATTGCGCTCGGCTCCGCTATCGGCACCGGGCTGTTCTATGGCTCGGCCTCAGCCATCAAAGCGGCGGGCCCGGCGGTGCTGCTGGCCTATCTGATTGGCGGCGCGGCGGTGTTTATCGTCATGCGCGCGCTGGGCGAGATGGCGGTGCGCAACCCGGTTTCCGGCTCCTTCGGCAGCTATGCCCGCCAGTATCTCGGGCCACTGGCCGGGTTTATTACCGGCTGGACCTACACCTTTGAAATGGTGATCGTCGCCCTGGCCGACGTCACCGCCTTCGGCATCTATATGGGATTGTGGTACCCCGATGTGCCGCGCTGGATCTGGATCCTCAGCATCATCTTCTTTATCGGCGCGATGAACCTGTGCAACGTGCGGGTATTTGGCGAGATGGAGTTCTGGCTGTCTCTGGTGAAGGTGGTGGCGATTATCGCCATGATGCTGGCGGGGGCGGGGATCATCTTCTTTGGCTTTGGCCACAGCTTCCCGGCCACCGGGCTGGAAAACCTCTGGAGCCACGGCGGCTTTGCCCCTAACGGCTGGCAGGGCGTTATCGCCTCGCTTGGCATCGTGATGTTCGCCTTCGGCGGGGTGGAGATTATCGGCGTCACCGCCGCGGAAGCGAAGGATCCTAAGAAGGTGATCCCGCAGGCCATCAATACCATTCCGCTGCGCATTATCCTGTTCTACGTCTGCACCCTGGCGGTACTGATGGCGATCTTCCCGTGGAACAGCTTTGGCGAACAGGGGAGTCCGTTTGTGCTTATTTTCGACGGTCTGGGGATCCCGGCGGCGGCGACCATCCTTAACATCATCGTGATCAGCGCCAGCATCTCGGCGATTAACAGCGATATTTTTGGCGCCGGACGCATGATGTACGGCATGTCGAAAGAGGGGCTGGCGCCGAAAAGCTTCCAGCGCATCGCCAGCAACGGTGTGCCCTGGATGACGGTGGTGGTCATGGGCGGCGCGCTGCTGGCGGCGGTGGTATTGAACTATCTGATCCCCGAGCAGGTATTTGTGCTAATTGCTTCGCTGGCGGCATTCGCCACGGTATGGGTGTGGCTGATGATTCTGCTATCCCATTTTGCCATGCGCCGCGGTTTGTCTGCCGAAGAGCGCAGCCAGATCGCCTTTCCCATTCCGTTCTGGCCGGTTGCGCCGCTGTTGACGCTGCTGTTTATGGGGCTGGTCATCGCCGTATTAGGGATGTTTGCCGAAACGCGGATGGCGCTGATCGCCGGCCTGGTCTGGCTCGGGCTGCTGACGGTGGTGTGGTATGCGCGGGTGCGTAAAACTGCGCTGCAGGTAGCCACTGAACAGTAAGATCAATTTCCCCGGTGGCGCTGCGCTTACCGGGGCTACAAATGGCACGGACCGTAGGCCGGGCAAGGCGTCAGCCGCCGCCCGGCATAAAAGCGGCTCCGTGCCCGCGGCAATCGCCCGGCGGCGCTGCGCTTGCGCGGGCCTGGGGGTATTGTAGATACTGCTATCGGCTTGTAACGGTTTTAATCCGGTAAAAACAGTTGTTTTGTATTAATTCCGAGCACATTGCGCTCCCGAAATGTCTTCTACGTTATGTTACTCATGCCGCAGGGAGCGCACAGGGGGCGGCCAGTCGCCGCCGCCCCCTGTACCCTCGGGCTTCGGCCAGCAACATCGCCACTGCGTGGTGCCTTCGACTTATCCCTGCAGGCTTCG
>NZ_GL882817.1:81605-83160 GCF_000195655.1 Klebsiella sp. MS 92-3 | reverse complement strand
CGCGCGGGGGGGGCCTGACGGTCGCCCCGGTTAGCCTCGTTATGGAATATTCCGGATATACCTAACTTTACCCGCATCGCCAGCCATCTCGACTACCCTTAATATCCTTAACGGCATTTTTGACTGCCTTAGTAGCGATAACAAGGAGACATGCGATATGGCCTATCAGACGGTGAATCCTGCGAACAATCAGCTTATTAAAACGTACCCGGCGCACAGCGATGCGGACGTGGAGGCGGCGCTGCAGCAGGCGGATGCGCTCTACCATTCTGCCTGGGCAAAAGGCGATATTGAACCGCGGCTGGCGGTACTGCATAAGCTGGCTGATCTGATCGATAGCCGGGCGGAGGAGCTGGCAAAAATCGCTAGCCAGGAGATGGGGAAACTCATTAAGCAGAGCCGCGGCGAAGTGAAACTTTGCGCGCAGATCGCCCGCTATTACGCCGATAACGCCAAATCGTTCCTGGCGCCGGTGAAGTATCCCTCCGAACTGGGTGAAGCCTGGGTTGAGCACCATCCCATTGGCGTCTTACTGGCGGTGGAGCCGTGGAACTTCCCCTATTACCAGCTGATGCGCGTCCTGGCGCCAAACCTGGCGGCCGGTAACCCGGTTATCGCCAAACACGCCAGCATTGTGCCGCACTGCGCGGAGACCTTTGCCCATCTGGTGCGTGAGGCCGGCGCTCCGGAGGGGGCGTGGACCAACCTGTTTATCTCCCAGGATCAGGTGGCGAAGATTATCGCCGACGATCGCGTGCAGGGCGCGGCGCTCACCGGGTCGGAGAAAGCCGGCAGCGTGGTGGCGGCGCAAGCGGCGAAGCATATTAAGAAATCAACGCTGGAACTGGGCGGCAATGATGTGTTTGTCGTGCTGGACGATGCCGACCTGGAGCGCGCGGTGAAAATCGGCGTCCAGGCGCGGCTGAACAACGCCGGCCAGGTATGTACCGCTGCCAAGCGCTTTATCCTGCACGAAAATATCGCGGATGCGTTCCTGACAAAATTTAGCGAGGCGTTTCGCCAGGTGAAAATCGGCGATCCGCTGGATGAAAGCACTACGCTGGGGCCGCTCTCTTCCAAAGATGCGCTGGATACCCTAAGCAAACAGGTGGACGAGGCGGTGAAAAATGGCGCTAAGCTGCATCTGGGCGGCAAAGCGGTGGCTCGAGAAGGCAATTTCTTTGAACCCACCATTTTGACCGGTATCACCCGTGATAATCCGGCGTACTTCGAAGAGTTCTTTGGCCCGGTGGCGCAGATCTACGTGGTGAAAAACGATGAGGAGGCAATCCAGCTGGCCAATGATTCCCACTATGGTCTGGGCGGCGCGGTGTTCAGTCAGGATATCGAACGCGCCAAACGGATGGCCTCCGCCATTGAAACCGGAATGGTTTATATCAACTGGCTCACCGATACCGCGCCGGAGCTGCCGTTTGGCGGCGTGAAGCGTTCCGGTTACGGACGGGAGCTCTCCGATCTCGGCATCAAAGAGTTTGTGAACCAGAAGCTGGTGGTGGTGCGCCGCTAAGCCTATGACCCGGCCATAAAAAAAAAA
>NZ_GL882817.1:46090-81470 GCF_000195655.1 Klebsiella sp. MS 92-3 | reverse complement strand
TTTTTTTTTATGGCTAATGCTCAGCGCACCTTAACTTTATCGCGGGGCGTTGACCATAATCAGAAGGTGACCCCGCCGCCCACATAGGCGCCATCAATCAGGGTGTGGTTCGGGCGACCCTCTTTACCGTCAACGCTCACATGGCGGTAACCCACTTTCAACGTCACTGGACCAATCGGAGACCAGCTCACGCCGCCGTTCGCTTCAACATAGTTTTTCACGCTGTTGTTCAGACCATCCGGCGCGACATACCCTTCGCCAAACACGTGGATGCTGTCGGTCAGGGCCACGTTCACTCCGCCGCCGACCGGAAACGCGACGCCGTTATCGCCTTTTTTCGGCCCGAGGTAGATGGCTTTCGCGCCGGCGTTGAGCATCACCGGGCCCACTTCCAGGTTGTAACCCGCGCCCACGCCGCCGGTCTGGCTACCATCATCGGTATTCTTCAGCCAGTGGCTTTCGGCGTACAGTCCAGAAGAGGATTTACCCATTTCCATATTCAGATTAGTGAAGTTTTTACCCTGTTCAACGGTAAACCCCACCGCCATGGCGGAACCAGAGACCGCGGTCAGGGCTGCAAGAATAAGGATGTTAAGCTTTCTCATGGTTTACTCTTCGTCAATAAAGTTGTCTGAGGGCACCTTAACAAGCGATGTTTACCTCTGCAAATGTGACTTGCGTCGATTTTTTATGCTGGTTTTGTCAGGAAGGTGTTTTGAAAATGTTGTAATGACGTTTGGTTACGGCGAGGTCAATCATCAAATTTAGCCTGTTTAGCCGTGGTTTAATTGGTGGGCTAAACAGAAACTGAACAGAGCAGTCATTAATTATTAAGGGGCCTATTCATTCAGTTTCTTATAATTTCCAAAAATGTTTCTACTGTTACTTATTAAAACGTTGCTTTACATTTTTCGACGCGCTGCCGACGTTTGGTCCCTGTTTTTGACGAGGTCTCAGAGAGAAGGGGGCCTGCGCCTTAGGGCGCAGGCGGGCAGGGTAGCGTCGTAACCCGGCAAACGCCGCGCGAATTTCCTCTTCCGGCAACTGAATGCCGATAAACACCAGCGTGCTGTGCGGCGTTTCATCGCCCCACGGGCGATCCCAGTCGGCGCTGTAGAGGCGCTGCACGCCCTGGAACAGCAGGCGATTTGGCTCGCCGTCGATCCACAGCATGCCTTTATAACGCATCAATTGCTCGGCGAAGGAGAGCAGCAGATTTTCCATTACCCGTGAAACTTCACTGATATCCACCGGATAGTCGAGCTCGACCACAATCGACGAGACGTCATTCTGTTTTTCTGCCACAAAATGAAAGCGCGGTGTGGCGCTGACAACCTTCTCTTCCAGCATAAAACCGCTGGTGTTAAACAACTGGCTTAAATCGATATCGCCGTGAATGACGGTATAAATCGGCGCCCGCGCGTTAATGCGCGCCAGCCGTTCACGCAGCTTTTCGGTGTCGCCGGCGACGTCGGTTTTGGTTAACAGGATCCGGTCCGCGTAGCCGACCTGCGACTGGGCGATGGTGAACTGATCCATCTGCTGGTCGGCATGGACGGCGTCAACCAGGGCGATCACGCCGTCCAGCAGATAGCGCTCGCAGAGCACCTGATGGGAGAAAAAGGTCTGGATAATCGGCCCCGGGTCGGCCATGCCGGTGCATTCAATCACCAGCCGGTCAAACTCGATTTCGCCGCGATCGCGACTGTCGAGGAGATCGAGCAGGGCGTCTTCCAGTTCGTTGGAGCGTGTACAGCAGATACAGCCGTTTGTCAGGGTTTTAATCTGCGTGGCGCGGTCGCCGATGAGCTGATCGTCAACGGAGACTTCGCCGAATTCGTTTTCAATTACGGCGATTTTGAAACCGTGCTGCTCATTGAGGATATGGCGCAGCAGGGTGGTTTTTCCTGCGCCGAGAAAACCGGTGAGTAGGGTGACTGCAATCGGTGCCATTATTGCCTCCATTAACAGCAGCGTACGCCGCCTTTGCCGTCGCCGCCGTAGCGTGCCTGCTGGCGTTCGCGGAAGAATTCTTCATAAGTCATGTACGGCTGATCCGGATGGTTGGTTTGCATATGCGTGACGTAGTTGTCGTAATCCGGAATGCCAATCAGCATTTTTGCCGCCTGACCGAGATATTTTTTTGCCTGACCTAAGTTACCAAACATTATAAGTTCCAGATAACGAATAAAGCCGGATGGCGGCTAGCGCCATATCCGGCCTACGTTAATGCGCTTTTGGTAGGCCGGATACGCGTAGCGCTATCCGGCATCAGGGTTAATGATGTGACGAGGTCTTCACGCCGCCTTCCGGTACCGGCACATACGGAGTCTCTTTGTCGGTACGCACCTTATTGTTGCGGACATTGAGCCAGGTTTTGATGCCGTAGAAGATGATGCTATACACCACCACCAGGAACAGAATACTCAGGCCGGCGTTGGTGTAGTTGTTGACCACGATATGGTTCATGTTGGCGATCTGCTGCGCGGTCAGCTCGCCGCCGGCGGCAATCTTCTCTTTATACTGCTGAGCCATAAAGAAGAAGCCTTCCATCTGCGGGTTGCTGCTGAACAGCTTCAGGCCCAGCGCCCAGGTGGTGCACAGCAGCAGCCATGCCGCCGGGATAACGGTGACCCAGATATATTTGGTGCGCTGCATCTTGACCAGCACCACGGTGCCAAGCACCAGCGCCACGGCGGCCAGCATCTGGTTAGAGATCCCGAACAGCGGCCACAGGCTCTTCACGCCGCCCAGCGGGTCGACCACGCCCTGATACAGCAGGTAGCCCCACAGCCCGACGCAGCCGGCGGTACCGATAATCCCGGCGACCAGCGAGTCGGTTTTTTTCAGGAACGGCACGAAGTTACCCAACAGATCCTGCAGCATAAAGCGGCCTGCGCGGGTACCCGCATCCAGCGCGGTGAGGATAAACAGCGCTTCAAACAGGATACCGAAGTGGTACCAGAAGCCCATATCCGCCATCGGGATGATTTTATGGAATACGTGGGCGATACCGACGGCCAGCGTCGGCGCGCCGCCAGCGCGGTTCAGTACCGAAGGTTCGCCGATATCTTTCGCCGTCTGCAGGATCTGCTCAGGTGAAATCACAAAGCCCCAGGAGCTGACGGTCGCCGCCGCGTGGACGGTCACTTCTTTCAACTGCGCTGCAATCATCGCCGCGTTCTCACCGCCCATTTCATGCAGGTTCGGCATGACGATGCCCAGGCCTGCCGGCGGGGTGTTCATCGCGAAATAAAGGCCCGGTTCGATAATCGAGGCGGCGACCAGCGCCATGACTGCAACAAAGGATTCCATCAGCATCGCGCCGTAGCCAATAAAGCGGGCATCGGTTTCGTTGGCCAGCAGCTTCGGCGTGGTGCCGGAGGCGATCAACGCATGGAAACCGGAGACCGCGCCGCAGGCGATGGTGATAAACAGGAACGGGAACAGCGCGCCTTTCCACAGCGGACCGGTACCATCAATGTACTGGGTCACTGCCGGCATTTTCAGGTCCGGGTTGAGGATAACAATCCCCAGCGCCAGGCCGACGATCACGCCGATTTTCAGGAAGGTGGCCAGATAATCGCGCGGTGCCAGAATCAGCCATACCGGCAGCAGGGCGGAAATAAACGCGTAGCCAATCAGGGTAAAGGTGATAGTGGTATCTTTAAAGGTCAACGCCGGGCCCCAGTACGGGTCGTGGGCAATCACGCCGCCGAACCAGATAGAGGCCACCAGCAGCACGATACCGATAACCGACACTTCACCGACGCGGCCTGGGCGCAGGAAGCGCATGTAGATCCCCATAAACAGGGCAATAGGCACCGTCGAGCAGACGGTAAAGACGCCCCACGGGCTTTCCGCCAGCGCTTTCACCACGATGAGCGCAAGCACCGCGAGGATGATGATCATAATCAGGAAGCAGCCGAACAGCGCGATAGAGCCCGGAACCGGCCCCATTTCCTGCTTGATCATCTCGCCCAGCGAGGCGCCGTTACGCCGTGAGGAGATAAACAGCACCATGAAGTCCTGTACCGCGCCCGCCAGCACCACGCCGGCCAGCAGCCACAGGGTACCCGGCAGATAACCCATCTGCGCGGCCAGTACCGGGCCAACCAGCGGGCCAGCGCCGGCGATCGCGGCAAAGTGGTGGCCAAACAGCACGTAGCGGTTGGTTGGCACATAGTTCAGGCCATCGTTATTAATGACCGCCGGCGTGGAGCGCGTCGGGTCAAGCTTCATCACCTTCTGCGCGATGTACAGGCTGTAATAACGGTAGGCGACGAGGTACACAGAAACCGATGCGACGACGATCCACAGGGCGCTGACGTGCTCACCGCGGCGTAGGGCGACGACTGAGAGGCAAAATGCCCCGATGATTCCGAGAATCACCCAGGGTATGTGCTTGAATAGTTTTTTGGTATCCATAGTAAAACCTGGCGTTAATTAGATGAATAATTGGCCGAAGCCGTCTGGTTTTAAGTAAGGGTTGATGGAGGTATTGATTAGCTAGGCTGCCTCCGATCTTGCCAGAACAGCGCGCGCGTAAAGTTGGGTAAATCGGTGAGTGGTTGTATAGGGGGTTAAGCGGTTACTTGCGGGGGTAAGCGGTTAGATATGAGTACGAGAGCGCGTAAATGTGTGATTAAGCTCACAATATTATTCTGCGCATCTCAAAGATATGCTTTCAAACTGAGGATAACGGTTTTTATCACCCGCAGATCACTATCTTTATTTCAAGTAGAGGTATTTTGATATTATGCTGACTTTGCCATGTCGTATGGATAGCGTTTAACAAAGGGAATTCGAGTTATGAAATTTGTAAAGATAATGATCATCGCCAGTGCTTTTTACTTAACATATGCTCATGCAAGAGAGATACATCAGGCTGTTGATGAGCCGGCAGCCCCTTATAATTTGCGCTGGGGGATGAGTTACGATGAGGCCAGAAACACGCCTTTATATTCTCTGGAGGTATCAGATATCAATTATGCCGGAAAAGACCCGGATCTGATTATCTCAACGCTGACTCCCCAGGAAGTGGGGGCGTTGAAATATCAGGAGATGAAGCTTTATTTCGATAAGAATAAAGGGCTGAAAAGTGTTTTTGTTAGCGCTGATGTTGATTCCAGTCAGCAGGCCTATAAAGTTGATGATGGCCGGGAAGCACTCGCCTTATATAATGAGGAAGTTAAGGTTCTTGATCGAGAATATGGGCCAGCGACAATCAAAGAAGAGTTCATTGCAGAAAAAGGGAAATTCTATCAAAGTCTTTCCGCCTGCATTGCAAAACAGCAGGAGTGGTATAATAAAAGATTAGATCTGAATAAAATAACAAATTGTTCAACCTGGCAACGTACTTATAAAAAAGGTCGGGTAACCGTTTTGCTATACATCGAACCGAGACAAGTTTCCAAACATTATATTTATAAATAAATTAAAGGACTTAACGGTGAGAATGTATAAGATTTTTTTTAGAATTATTGCCATGGTCATTATGGTTATGATCCTTTCTGATTGTCGTCAGTCGTATTATATTGCCAGAAATACGGGGCGCAATATAATGACCTTATCCGACCATCAGCGCGCTAAATCGGCGTTAAACGCTAACGATTTAAATGCAGCTCAGGGCTACCTGACGGGAGAAAAATACAATAATCGCTACAGGCCTGTTAGCGGTGAGGAATCCTGGGGAAGTTTACAATATCGGGCGGCGAAAATCGTCGCCAACGCCGCGGCGAACGGTCAAAAAGTGCGTGATGATGCGCTCTATCTCGCTTATATCTCTTTGTTTGAAGCAGAAGAGGGAGTGCCCGAACATCCCGATATTATGTTGGGTTACATGCATAAAGCCATGGCGCTACTGTTAGCGAATCCGCAATTACTCGATAAAATCGATTCTAAAAATGTCAGTACTTTACCCAGCCAGTTTACCCTTGAACGCTATGCTGTATGGCAATATTTATACGATGGCGGCGAGATTGACTGGACCAAAAAAGCGCCTGAAGGTGAAGGTTATACAATTGCTGGTGAAAGCTATCAGACCTGGAATATCAAGTTAAAAAAAGCCATCTGGAATCGGGGAGACGCTTTTTTAACAAATATAGGTAAACAACAATTTATTCATGACGCTATAGATTATTCGCAATTTCCGGTTATTGCCTGTACCGCCAGGCGAAAAGGCTGGCACTTAACATTACCTGCTGACTACCGGGAACAAAATTTCCGCGGCGGTGGACGTTTTGATTGGGCTTCATGTCGCGCTGTTGAATAAGGCTGGCGGGTGAGATGACGCATATTAAGCGCCAGGTTTACGTATCGGGCGATAAGTAAACCTGGGCGCGGATTTTAGACTGCGACTTCCATTTCCATCATCACCGGGTGGAAACGGCGTTTAAAGTAAATCAGGCCGTGCCCTTGCGGACTCAGGGTAATATTGCGGATCTCCACCAGATACACCAGGTGGGTACCAATGGTTTGCACCTGGCTAATTTCGCCTTCGAGGCTGGCCAGCGAACCCTTCAGCACCGGCTGTCCGAGCGCGCCCTGCTGCCAGCCGCTGAGGGCAAACCGCTCTTCCATCGTCACCCCGGTCATCCCGGCGAAATGACGGGCCATGATTTCCTGTTCGTGGTTCAGCACGTTGATGCACAACTTGCCGTTACCCTGAAACACCGGGTTCATCGCGCTGTTGACGTTGATACAAACCATCACCGATGGCGGCGTATCCGTCACCGAGCATACCGCCGTGGCGGTAATGCCGCAGCGGCCGGCTTCGCCTGCGGTGGTGACAACGTTAACCGCAGCCGACAGGCTGGCCATGGCATCGCGAAAACGCAGGCGTTGTTCATCTAATTGCATTATGACCTCCCGCTGTGAATTACTTCAGCAGCTTATCCAACATGTTGATATCAGCATTATTGTGCAGATGCGGCACCGTCCAGCCGTTCTGGTCGTACTCGGACAGGCAGCGGTCAACCATCGCCATCATTTTGTCCATATTGCCGGAGCTCTGCGCCTGGCGCAGACACTGCAGGCGAATTTCATCCTGGCTACCGGAGTAGTTGATTTCATACAGTTCATGACGGCCGCCGAATTCGCTGCCGATGGCGTCCCACATCAGTTTGAGGATCTTGATACGTTCAACGTGATCCATACCGTTGGAGCCGCGCACGTACTTCGCCAGATACTGGTCGATCTGCGGGTTGTTCAGATCGCGGGCGCTGGACGGCAGATAAATCAGGCCGCTGGTGACGTTACGCTCGATGATGTTCTTGATCTTGGCGTAGGCCATCGGGGCCATCACGCGATAGGTCTGCAGCGCGGCGTGATCCGGCAGCCATGCGCCGTTGACCCACGGCGTCGCTTCCGAGCACATGGAATCGCTCAGCGCCCAGAACATGTTGCGCCACGCCACCACTTCGCCAAGGTCGGCCTGCACGCCGCGGAATTCGAGGGTGCCGGTACATTCCAGAGAACGCTTCAGCAGGGCAGTGATAAAGTCCAGTTTGACCGCCAGACGCACGCAGGCCTGCAGGGGGTACATGCGGGCAAAACCGCCTTCCATGGTCCAGCGACGGCAGCGGTCAAAGTCGCGATAAATTAGTACGTTCTCCCATGGGATCAGCACCTTATCCATTACCAGAATCGCGTCGTTCTCGTCGAAACGGCTGGAAAGCGGATAGTCGTACGGCGATCCGGTCGCGCCGGCGACCATCTCATAGGAGGCGCGGGAGATAAGCTTGACGCCTTCGGCATCCATCGGCGCGACGAACATCAGCGCGAAGTCCGGGTTCTCGCCCATCACCTGTGCGGAGCCGAAGCCGATCATGTTGTAGTGGGTCAGCGCCGAGTTGGTGGCGACCACTTTCGCGCCGCTGACGATGATCCCGGCATCGGTCTCTTTTTCCAGCTTGATGTAGACATCCTTCACTTCATCAGCTGGCTTGTGGCGGTCAATCGGCGGGTTGACGATAGCGTGGTTAAAGTACAGGCCGGTTTCCTGAATGCGGGTGTACCAGTTGCGGGCGTTCTGCTCGAACTGGCCGTAAAACGCCGGGTTGGCGCCCAGCGCGCAGCCGAAGGCGGCTTTGTAGTCTGGGGTGCGGCCCATCCAGCCGTAGCTTAAGCGCGACCATTCGGCGATGGCGTCGCGCTGCTGGCGCAGATCGTCGGCGCTTTTCGCCACGCGGAAGAATTTATGGGTGTAGCCGCCGCTGCCGGTATCGGTGCCCCAGCACAGGGAATCCTGCATCTCCGGTTTGTGCAGCGCATCGTACAGCTGAGCGACGGAGGCCGCGGCATTACGGAAGGCCGGATGCGTGGTGACGTCTTTCACGCGCTCGCCGTAAATATAAATTTCGCGGCCATCCTGCAGGCTTTTTAAATACTCTTCGCCAGTTAACGGGCGTTTCGCGTCGGCGCGGAAATCTTCAGGTTTCATAGGGGCCTCTTCAGTATTTATCGGAATAATGATGTTAAATATATGTTTTGTTTTTGTTGTTTAATTGAAGCGGTTATGGCGCTTGTCGTGAAGGGACGTTTGCGACAACGGCGGGTACTTTTCAGGCGGGAGTGAATTTTGTGATCTCTGCAACTTTTACCGGCTGGCGCGGCGCTGACCCGCCCTACGGTCTGTAGCCCAGGCAAGTGCAGCGCCGCCGGGGTATTACGACACCGGTACTTTTTGCGCCCGGTAGCTGCTGGGCGAGCAGCCGACCTGGCGGCTAAAAAAGCGCGCAAAATAGGCGGGGTCTTTAAACCCCAGCTGCCAGGCAATCTCATTGACCGCGCTATCGGAAAACAGCAGCAGGCGCTTCGCCTCGCGCAGCTGGCGGTCGAATATCAGCCGCTTCGGCGAACGGTTGGCGAAGCGGCGGCAGATGTCGGTCAACCGCGATTCGGTCAGATGCAGCTCCCTGGCGTAATCCGGTACCGTCCAGTGCTGATGGTAGTGGCTGTCGATCATCTGGTTAAAGCGCTGGAATAGCTTCAGCTCGCCGCGCATCCCGCTGGCGGCGTGATCGTCGAGCTTTGCGTTACGCAGCAGCAGGGTAAAGACCGCCTGCGCCAGTAGCGCCAGGGTATGCTCCCGCCCCGGCAACTGGGCGGTAGATTCCCGGCGAATCAGCTGCCAGTAGTGGGCCAGCGCCGCCAGCTCGTCGGGTTTATCCGCCAGCGACAGGCAGATCCCCGGCAGGCCGAAGGTCTCCCGCGTGCCGGGATAAAGTACCTCCAGCAGCGGCCAGATCAGCTCCTCATGGACCGTCAACACATGGCCATCGCTATCGGACTCGGTAATAAAGGCGTGCGGTACCGAGGGCGGCGTTATCACAAACAGCGGCGCCTGCACCGAATAGCGATGGTCATCAAGCTGCAGCTCAATCTGTCCGGTATCAAGGTAGTGCATCTGGAAATAGCGGTCGTGGCGATGCGCCTGCATGTCGCGGCCAAAAAAGGCCGCCATGCGGGAGAACGACTGGTAGTGCACCTCTTCGGTGCCCAGACTCTCGTCGTAATCTTTATTGATGTCGATGTTGGCGATGGAATGCTGGCACATACCCGCTCCTTAGTGGCCTTTTTGCGCCGCTAATCCCGGCGCGGCGGCGGCGTCCTCACGCTGGCTCATTGGAATGCGGGTAAGCACCAGCGCGCCGACGATCAGTAATCCGGCGACAAACCACAGCCCGGAGCTAAAGCTGCCGGTGGTATCGCGCAAAATGCCGATCAACAGCGGGCTGACGGCAGAGCCGACGTTGCCGATAGCGTTGATCACCGCCAACGCCACCGCGCGCGACTGCAGGCTGATCACCCGATCCGGGGTGGTCCAGAAAATGGCCATCGCGGTAAAGGATCCCACCGAAGCCATAATAATGCCGATCAGTTGGATCAGGCTGTGGTGCGTTGCCGAAGCCAGCAGCCAACCCGCCGCGGCGAACAGGTAGGGCAGGATGGTATGCATCTTGCGCTCTTTGCGGCGGTCGGATCGGCGGCTCCACCAGATCATGCCGAAAATAGTGCAGAACTGCGGGATCGCCGCCAGCAGGCCAATCATGATGTTGCTGCTGCCGGTGTTGAAGCTCTGCAGGATCTGCGGCGTCCAGATATTAATGGCGCTGAGGGTATTGGTCAGGCAGAAGTAGGCGAGGGTATACATCAGCACCGCTGGCGTCAGTACTTCGCGCAGCGTGGAACGCGGCGAAGCCGGGACGATCGCCGCATGTTCCCGTTCGCGATCGATCATCGCCTTCAGCGCCTGTTTCTCTTCGTTATCCAGCCAGTTGGCTTTATCCGGCGTGTCGTTGAGGAAGAACCAGGTGACGACGCCGAGCACCACCGACGGCAGGCCTTCCAGCAGAAATAGCCATTGCCAGCCTTTCAGGTTCCACAGGCCGTCGAGCGCCAGAATATAGCCGGAAAGTATCGAGCCGAGCATCATGGTCACCGGCATGGCGATCATAAACAGGGCGTTGGCGCGGGCGCGATGGTAGGCCGGGAACCACCAGGTCAGATAGACGAGGATCCCCGGTAGAAAACCGGCCTCGGCGATGCCGACCAGCATGCGCAGGATGTACAGCGTATGCGGGTTGGTGGCGAACATGGTGCAGGTCGAGGCGATCCCCCAGACCACCATGATCCCGGCGATCCAGCGGCGCGCGCCAACTTTCGCCAGCATGATATTGCTGGGGATCCCGCACAGCACGTAGGTGACGTAGAACAGCGTCGCCGCCAGGCCGAACATGGTGGAGGTCAGGCCGAGATCTTTACCCATCGTCAGACCGGCGAAGCCGATATTAATTCGATCCAAAAATGAGAAAACAAAGAGAACAAACAGGAAGGTAATCAGGCGGCGGAACAGCTTTTTGATCACCCGGTTTTCTACTTCAACGGCTTTATTATCATTGTGTTGCAGGGTAGAGGTAGTCATGTTGCGCTCCACATTATCCGTTCAATAGACGGATTTATTGTTATCGGTTGTGGTGGTTGCGTTGTGGGTAAACCGGGCCGCCAGCGCTTCTGCGCCGCGGGCCAGCAGGGTGGTATCGACGCCGACGGCGACGAACAGCGCGCCCAGTTCGAGATAGCGTTTCGCCAGCTGTTCATTGGCCATCAGGATCCCCGGCGCCTTGCCGGCCTGGCGGATTTTCTGGATGGCATCTTCAATGGCGGCCTGCACTTCCGGGTGCTGCGGATTGCCGCCGTGGCCCATATCAGCGCTGAGATCCGCCGGGCCGATAAATACACCATCTACCCCGTCGACATCGAGGATCTGCGGCAGATTTTTCAGCGCTTCGCGGGTCTCAATCTGTACCAGCACGCACATGGCGTCATTGGCCCGGTGGATATAATCCGGGACGCGATTCCAGCGCGAGGCGCGGGCCAGCGCGCTGCCGACGCCGCGGATGCCGGCAGGCGGGTAGCGGGTGGCTCTGACCGCCAGCCGCGCCTCTTCGGCATTCTGCACCATCGGCACCAGCAGGGTTTGCGCGCCGACATCCAGCAGCTGTTTGATCTGCACCGGATCGTTCCACGACGGACGCACCACCGGCTGGCTGGGGTAGGGCGCAATGGCCTGCAGCTGGGTCAGCACCGTTGGTACATTGTTGGGCGCGTGTTCGCCGTCGATCAGCAGCCAGTCGAAGCCCGCGCCGGCCAGCAGTTCGGCGCTGTAGCTGCTGCACAGTCCAAGCCACAGGCCGATTTGCGGACGGCCCGCTTTTAAGGCGTCTTTAAAGGCGTTATTCATGGTGTTTCTCCTAGACAAACCGGCAGCTGATGGCGCCCATGTTGCCGTAGTCGACGTGGAAGATATCGCCCTTGCGCGCCGGGACCGGGCGGGTGAAGGAGCCGCCGAGGATAATCTGCCCGGCTTCGAGCTGGACATCGTACGGCGCCAGCTTGTTGGCCAGCCAGGCCACGCCGTTGGCCGGATGATTGAGTACGCCCGCGGCGACGCCGGTCTCTTCAATTACGCCGTTGCGATACAGCAGGGCGGAGATCCAGCGCAGGTCGAGCTCGTCCGGTTTAATCGGCCGGCCGCCGAGGATCACCCCGGCGTTGGCGGCGTTGTCGGAGATAGTGTCGAACACTTTGCGCGGACGCTGGGTTTCCGGGTCGATGTTGTGGCAACGCGCGTCGATAAGCTCCAGCGCCGGGATAACGTAGTCGGTGGCGTTGTAGACATCAAACAGCGTGCAGTTCGGGCCGCGCAGCGGTTTGGCCAGCACGAAGGCCAGCTCGACTTCAATACGCGGCACGATAAAGCGGTCGGTGGGAATATCGCTGCCGTCGTGAAAGAACATATCGTCGAGCAGCGCGCCGTAGTCCGGCTCGCTAATCTGCGAGCTGGCCTGCATCGCTTTAGAGGTCAGGCCGATCTTGTGGCCTTTGAGCACGCGGCCTTCGGCGATCTTCATCTCGACCCACTCGCGCTGGACGGCGTAGGCGTCCTCAATGGTGATCGACGGATAATCCAGCGAGATCGCGCGGATCTGTTCACGCTGTTTTTCGGCCTGGTTTAACCGCTGGGCGATCAGGGTTCGGGTCTGTTTATCGAGCATAGTGATTCCTGTGGCATTGTATTGCCGGATGGCGCTTCGCTTATCCGGCCTACAAATTCATGGCCGTTGTAGGCCCGGTAAGCGCAGCGCCACCGGGCAATTTGCACATTATTTAAATAACGCGTGCACGTTGTTTTGTTTGTAGTTCAGCGTCGGGTCGAGCTCTTCCATGGCGAACGACAGCGCCAGATAGCGGCTCTCCATTAGCGTCGCGAAGTGGGATTTGATCAGCGCGAACAGCATATCTCCCACGTCCTGACGGCTCTCCAGGCTGCGCCCGGCGCCGATCTTCAGGGTCATATGCACGAAGGCGTAATCCTGCCTGCCGTCGGCCATCTGCCAGGTATCCAGCCAGTGGGCGCGGCTGCGGATCCCGCCGATCGGAAAGATGCCGGTGGCGGCCAGCGCCTCGTTGACTTTAGCGAACAGCCCCGGTAAATCGGCCTGTTCGCGGATATTGTCGCTACACTCGGCGATAAAATGCGGCATGGGGCCTCCTTACGCCTGCGCCGGCAGCGGGAACACGGCGTTAACCTGGCCGGTACCGGAGCTGGCGAATAGCTCGGTGATAAACTCCACCTTGCCGTCGTATTTATCCCAACCCAGCAGGCCGAGCAGCATCACCGTGTCGTGCATGTTGCCTTCGCCGTAGCAGTAGTCGGCGTACTCCGGCAGCATGGTGCAGAACTCTTTGAATTTGCCTTCGCGCCACAGCTTCACCACGCGCTCATCCATCTGATGGTCAAACTCGCGGGTATAGCTGTTCATGCCCTCTTCGGCGCGCTGGTCGTCGATAAAGCGATGCGACAGCGAACCGCTGGCCAGCACCGCCACGGTGCCATCGTATTTGTCGATGGCCTTGAGGATGGCCTCGCCCAGCTTGCGGCTGTCGGCAAAATCGTGAACGGTACAGAAGGCGGAAATGGACACCACTTTGAAATGCTTATCGCTATTCATGTAGCGCATCGGCACCAGGGTGCCGTATTCCAGCTTCAGGCTCGGAATATTGTGCGCCTTGGCGCGTACGCCAAGCTTGACGGCCTCGTCGGCAATCAGGTGACCCAGTTCCGGGTTGCCGTCGTAGTCGTAGGTCATGTCGCGAATAAAATGCGGCAGTTCGTTACTGGTGTAGACGCCCTGGAAATGGTCGGCACAGTTGATGTGGTAGGCGCTGTTGACCAGCCAGTGGGTGTCGAACACGATAATGGTATCGACGCCCATTTCACGGCAGCGCTTGCCAATTTCTTTATGTCCGTCGATCGCGCCCTGACGGCAGCCGTGGTTTTTCCCCGGCAGCTCAGACAGATACATCGACGGCACGTGAGTGATTTTTGCTGCTAACGCTAACTTACCCATATCAGACTCCCCATTTCGGGATCGGATGGTCGCCCATCGAGATGCAGACGTTTTTCATTTCGGCGAACACTTCAAAGCTGTATTCGCCGCCTTCGCGGCCGGTGCCGGAGGCCTTCACGCCGCCGAACGGCTGGCGCAGGTCGCGCACGTTCTGGGTGTTGACGAACACCATCCCGGCTTCAATACCGCGTGCCAGACGCAGCACTTTGCTGACGTCCTGGGTCCAGATGTACGACGCCAGGCCGTATTCCACATCGTTCGCCAGGCGCAGCCCTTCCGCTTCGTCTTTGAACGGCAGCAGGCAGGCGACCGGGCCAAAAATCTCTTCCTGGGCGACGCGCATGCGGTTGTCGACATCCGCCAGCACCGTCGGGCGCAGGAAGTTGCCGGATTTCAGATGCGCCGGCAGATCTGATGGTTTATCCGCGCCGCCGGCCAGCAGGGTGGCGCCCTCTTCAATGCCGAGGCGAATGTAGCCGGACACTTTCTCCCAGTGCTGCTTGCTAATCAGCGCGCCGACCTGGGTATTCGGATCGGTCGGATCGCCCACGCGCAGGCGGTTGGCGCGCTCGGCGAAGCGTTTGACGAACTCCGGATAAATACTCTGCTGAATGAAAATGCGCGAACCGGCGGTGCAGCGTTCGCCGTTGATCGAGAAAATGGTGAACAGCGCGGCGTCGAGCGCGCGCTCGATATCGGCGTCTTCAAAAATCAGCACCGGCGATTTTCCGCCAAGCTCCATGGAGTACTTTTTCAGGCCGGCGTTTTTCATGATGTTGCGCCCGGTGGCGGTACCGCCGGTGAAGGAGACGGCGCGCACATCATGATGGCGTACCAGCGCGTCGCCAGCGGTGGCGCCATAGCCCTGCACTACGTTGAGCACGCCAGCCGGGATCCCGGCTTCCAGCGCCAGCTCGCCCAGACGATCGGCGGTCAGCGGCGACAGTTCGGACATTTTCAGCACCGCGGTATTCCCCAGCGCCAGGCACGGCGCCACCTTCCAGGTGGCGGTCATAAACGGCACGTTCCACGGCGACACCAGCGCGCAGACGCCAACCGGCTGCACGAGGGTGTAGTTCAGCATCTTGTCGTCGACCGGATAGGTCTTGCCGTTCATCTGCTGGCATACTTCGGCGAAAAATTCGAAATTGTGTGAGGCGCGCGGGATCAACACGTTTTTGGTCTGGTGGATCGGCAGGCCGGTATCGGCGGTTTCCATCGCCGCGATCTCCGGGACGTTCTGATCGATCAGATCGCCCAGGCGGCGCATCAGGCGCGCGCGCTCTTTCATCGGCAGGTTAGCCCACTTCGGAAAGGCCTCTTTTGCCGCCGCTACCGCCTGGTTGATTTCGGCTTCGCCGCCGGAGGCGACTTCAGCCAGCACCTCGCCGGTGGCCGGGTTGGTGGTATGAAAATAGTCTGCGCCGGCAACGTTTTTACCGTTGATCCAATGGTTAATCTTTTTCATGACAGTGTCTCCTCATACGCTTGCTGGCTGATGATATGGTTGACCAGGCGGCCCACGCCCTCGACTTCAACGATCACCTCATCGCCCGGCACCACATCGGATAGCCCTTTCGGCGTGCCGGTGGCGATCATGTCGCCCGGTTGCAGGGTCATAAATTCGCTTAAATAAGCGATGAGGAACGGGATGCTGAAGATCAGATCGGCGGTGGTGCCCTGCTGGCGCAGTTCGCCGTTGACCCAGGTGCGTAGGGCCAGATTATGCGGATCCGGGATCGCCTCTTTGGCGACGATCCACGGGCCGATCGGCGTCAGGGTGTCGCGGCTTTTCACCCGCAGGTTCGGGCGGTAGTAGTTTTCCAGATAGTCGCGGATCGCGTAGTCGTTGCACACGGTATAGCCAGCGACATAGTCCATGGCCTCGGCTTCGCTGACGCGGCGCGCGGTTTTCCCGATCACCACCACCAGTTCGGCTTCGTAGTGCATGTATTCGACGTTATCCGGGCGTACCGACTGCTGCTGGTGGCCAATAAAAGTGTTTGGCGCTTTGATAAACACCAACGGCTCAGTTGGCGGTTTAAATTCCAGCTCGCTGGCGTGGTCGGCGTAGTTGAGCCCCAGCGCGAACAGCGTGCCGTCGGCGGGCGGCAGCCAGCGGAATTCGCCTTCTTTCAATACCGTGCCATCGGGCAGGCGCACCTGGTCGCGTTCATCGACCAGCACGTCGCGTACCTGTCCCTGCCATTCAATGCGTGCCTGTTTCATGCCAGCTCTCCTTCTGCGACAACCGGGTTTTCGAGCGCCGGGAAACCGTCGGCGAGAATACGTACCCGGTCGCCGGGGCGCAGCGTGACGCGGGAGTGGGGCGTGCCGATAAGGATCGCGTCGCCGGGATTGAGGGTGGCGAACTCGCTCAAGGCGCTCAGCAGCTGCGCGGCATTACGCTGCAGATCGCCGGTATGCCAGCTATCCGCCTCGCGGCCGTTAATTTCGGTGATGATGGTCAGATCGTCGACGTTGCGTACCGCCGATAGCGTGCCGATGGGACAGAAGCCATCGCGGCACTTGGCTTTGATCGCCGGGCGATAAAAACTCTCTTCCGGCAGACTCACATCGTTAGCCAGCGCGTAGCCAGCGATATAGTTCGCCGCCTCTTCCGCCGCCACTTTACGCGCGGTTTTGCCGACAATCAGCGCCACCGTTGCGCCGCTTTGTACGGTCTCGCCCTGCGGATACGGGATCGCTTCGCCATCGCCAATTACGGTATTGCGCGGCTTGATAAACCAGACCGCGGTTTTCGGCGGCGTCTTGTAGGGGGCCTGTTGAAACGCCTCGCGCCAGGCGTCGAGCTGGCTGCGATGATTGAGCGCAACGGCGAAGATGGTACCTTTCATTCACCACTCCTCTGGGACAGATTTCGGTTCAAAGGGATTTTGTTAATATATTAATGATCATCTTTTATGCTTTGCGCTGAGGTTTAGCAACTGGAAGTGAATGTTTTGTGATCGTATTAACACAATATTTACATAACAATTAATTATTTGTTATAAATCAATAGATTGAATATTTTTCAGGAAAAGACTGGTACTTTTCAGGTGCAGAAACCGGTTGTACATGGCAGGATTAACGCTAATTATTAAGTTATTAATAAGTTTTTGGTGAGGCTGTTGAGGGGATACTATGCATGATTCATTAACCATTGCCTTGTTGCAGGCGCGTGAAGCGGCGATGGCCTACTTTCGACCGATCGTCAAACGGCACAATCTCACCGAACAGCAGTGGCGGATCGTGCGAATTCTCGCCGAACGTCCATCGATGGACTTTCACGATCTGGCCTTTCGCGCCTGTATCCTGCGCCCCAGCCTGACCGGTATTTTGACGCGCATGGAGCGGGATGGGCTGGTGCTGCGCTTAAAGCCAGTTAACGATCAGCGCAAGCTGTACGTCTCGCTGACGCCTGCCGGAACTGCGCTGTACGAAAGCGCCCAAGCGGAGGTGGAAGAAACCTATCGCCTGCTGGAGGCCCAGTTCACCACGGAAAAGCTGCAGCAACTGACCTCCCTGCTGGAGGAGTTTATTGCGCTTGGCGTCCCTGCCGGGCGCGGCGATGAAGAAGAGTAGCGGTTACGGCTCGGCGCTCAGCCTGGCGAGGGCAATAAGCGTTTCCGCGCGGGCGGGGGACAGCGGCTCTCTCGGCTGCGGCAGCGGCCAGCCATACAGCCAGCGGGCGCTGGGTCAGTTTGGCCTGCAGCCAGTCGTCGGCGGCAGCCACGTCGCCGCAGCGCACATCTTCGCAACGGCACAGCAGGCTCTCCGGCGTCGCCGCGTTTTTCAACGACTCCGCCAGCCGGAAGGTGCGGTTGATGGCCGCGGCGAAGCGCTGCCAGCGCTGCAGCAGAGGATCAGTTTCTGCCAGTAAACCACGCCGCCGCCGTCGGCGGTTTCAAACAGCGCGTTGTGCACGGAGGGGCGGGCAATCAGCCGCGCGCCCTTCACCTTCCGGATGGCGGCGATGTCGTTGGGGATTTACTACTGGGGCGCGCGCAGCTGCCTGCCGCAGGCTAACTTTAGCGGAGACGAAGAAGAGTAAAGGAGAACAGTATGGAGTCGGTAACTCTATCGTTACCTGAAGCTTATGACCTGGCGCTGGAGGTACTCAGCGCCAATGGATTTAGCGCCGACCACGCGGCGGCGATTGCCCGCAATGTGACCGCCGGGGAGCGCGACGGCTGCGCTTCCCACGGCCTGTGGCGGCTGTTGGGCATTGTCGATACCCTGCGCAAAGGTAAGGTATCGCCCGATGCCGAGCCGCAGATCCATGACCAGGCGCCGGGGATTGCGCGGGCGGACGCCGGGGGCGCTTTTTCACTGCTGGCCTACGAGCGCGCGCTGCCGCTGCTGCTGGAGAAGGCGCGCCACAATGGCATTGCGGCGCTGGCAATTAATCGCTGCGTTCATTTTTCCGCGCTGTTTGCCGATATTGAGCCGTTGACCGAGGCAGGGCTGGTAGGGCTGGCCTGTACGCCAAGCCACGCCTGGGTCGCCCCGGCGGGCGGCACACGTCCGCTGTTCGGCACCAACCCCATCGCCTTCGGCTGGCCGCGGCAGGATAAGCCGCCGTTTATTGTTGATATGGCGACCAGCGCCGCGGCGCGCGGCGAGATCCAGCTGCATCAGCGCGCCGGCAAAGCGCTACCGGAAGGCTGGGGAATCGACAGTCAGGGACAGCCAACGACCGATGCCGCAGAGGTGCTGAACGGCGCGATGTTGACTTTCGGCGGCCATAAGGGCTCGGCGCTGGCGGCAATGGTTGAGCTGTTGGCCGGGCCGCTTATCGGCGATATGACCAGCGCCGAATCGCTGGCGTGGGATAACGGCGCGGGCGGTCTCCCCTACGGCGGCGAGCTGATTCTGGCGCTGGATCCGCAGCGTTTTCTCGGCGCACAGGCACCAGAGCAGCTGGCGCGCGCCGAAACGCTGTTCATGGGTATGCAGGAACAAGGGGCGCGGCTGCCGGGCGAGCGGCGTTTTGCCTGCCGCCAGCAGAGTGAACGGCAGGGGGTCATTATCAGTCGTTCATTGCATGATGAGATTTGCGCCTTGCGCCAGGGCGGGTAAGGCGCGAAGCGCCGCTACCCGATACATCCCCCGGCTCGCGCTACGCTTAGCCGGGCTACCGAACGTCGCGGGTTGTGTAGCCCGGGTAAGGCGCGAAGCGCCGCTATCCGGATGCCTGTCAAAACAGCGTGTCGAGCTCGTCCAGCACGTTGTAGTCGTCATCGACCAGCAGCAACGTCTTCCACTTATCAAAGGTCAGACACGGGTGCGAGGTGCCGAACAGCAGAATATCGCCGACCTGCACATCGCTGCCCGGCGCCAGGCGCAGCATACAATGCTGATCCATGATGCCGGTGCTGACGATCGACTCCGCGCGCAGCGCTAACTCCTGGCCATTACGATAATGGGCGATCGGCTGCGGCAGCCCGGCGTCGAAAGCGCAGTCGCGCTTGCCGAAATTCACTACCGCGCGATCCGCCTCCGGCACCGATTGCACCATCGCCATCAGCTCCAGCGCTGAAGTGAGATCGCCGGCGAGATCGCAGGCAATCGGATCGCGGGCGATCAGCTCTTGTTGGGCGAGATCGTAGATCCCGCGATCGTGGGTGATATAACAGCCAGGGCGAATAACGATACGGCAGCGGCGCGGTTTTGCCGCCGCCAGCCAGATATTGCATACCACGTCATACCAGACGGTGCCCGCGCCGGTGAGAATAAATTCGCCGTCAACCAGCGGCTCCATGCGGCAGGCAAGCGCCGCAGCCTGCTGTAACAGCGCTTCCACCTGCGGCTGCGGATCGTCGCCGTGCAGCACCCCTTCATACAGTTCCAGACCGCGTAGCCGTAGCCCCGGCAGGTCGCTTACCCGCTGCGCCAGCGCCAGCGCGTCATCAACGCTACGACAGCCGCAGCGCCCGCCAGGCACGCCAAGTTCAATCAGCACATCCAGCGTTTGTCCCTGGTCTGCGAAGAATGCGGAGAGGGCGCGCACGTTGACCTCGCTATCGACGCAGCAGATAAAATCCACCGCCCGATAGTGGGCTTTTAGCTGCGCGACCACCTGCATATTGGCTTTGCCGACCAGCTGATTGACCATCAGGACGCGTTGGATGCCGCTGGCCATTGCCGCGCTAGCCTGCCAGACGCTGCCTACGCCGATCCCCCACGCCCCCGCTCGCTGCTGCGCCTGAAATATCCATGGCGTCATTGTCGTTTTACCATGCGGCGCCAGCGATACGCCGCGGGCGTCGGCGTAGCGCTGCATCCATGAAATATTATTTTCCAGCGCCGACTTTTTTAGCAGCGCGGCGGGTAGACAGACCTCTTCCGCCAGCAGATTAGCCGGCGCGGACATGAGGGCGGATTTGTGCGGGATGATCGGTGCTGAATGGTATTTCATAACACTATCCTTTCAGGGTTTATAATCGGTTAGTCGCTTGGTATCATTTATAACTATTTGATAAATATATTTTTAATATAAAAATGTTATTCGTTTTGAATAAAAGTATCACAAAACGATCTGAGTTTTGCGTAGTTTTCCACTGTTTTTTGCGCTTGTAAATGGTTAACTTATCGGCATGTCGAAAGGGAGTAATTGCTATGAAAGTTGACTGGCTTTTCAAAAACGTCACGGTGATCGACGGGAGCGGCGGGCCGCAATACCGTGCTGATGTGGCGGTGAAGGGCGATCGAATTATGGCTATCGCCCCGGCGCTGGACGTTGCGGCGGTGCAGGTGATTGATGGCCAGGGGCGGGTACTGGCGCCGGGCTTTATTGATGTGCATACCCATGATGATATCAACGTGATCCGCATGCCGGAGTACTTGCCGAAGCTCAGCCAGGGGGTGACGACGGTGATCGTCGGCAACTGCGGGATCAGTGCGGCGACCGCCACCATGCGGGGGGAAGTGCCGGACCCGATGAATCTCCTCGGCGAGCAGCAACACTTTATCTATCCCACCGTGGAGGCTTATGCCCATGCGGTGGAGGCGGCGCGACCGTCGCTGAATGTCGGCACGTTAATCGGTCACACCGCGCTGCGTAATAACCATATGGACGATCTGTTTCGTCCGGCGAACGAGACGGAAATCGCCGGCATGCGCGTACAGCTACGCGATGCGCTGCGCCAGGGAGCATTAGGGCTCAGTACCGGGCTGGCCTACGCCAGCGCCTTCCAGTCGACCACCGAGGAGGTGATGGCGCTGGCGGAAGAGCTGGCGGCCGGGAAGGGCGTCTATACCACCCATTTACGTTCAGAGTTTGAGCCGATTCTCGAGGCGCTGGACGAAGCCTTCCGTATTGGTCGCCACGGCAACGTGCCGGTGGTAGTTTCGCACCACAAGTGCGCCGGGGCAAAAAACTGGGGGCGTACCAAAGAGACGCTGGCGTTTTTCGATGAGATGCGCCAGCAGCAGGATATCGCCTGCGACTGTTATCCCTATTCAGCCAGCTCATCGACGCTGGATATGAAACAGGTGACCGACGAGTTTGATATCGTGATTACCTGGTCCGAAGCGCAGCCGGAGCAGGCGGGGAAAACGCTGCAGCAGATCGCCGATGAGTGGCAGGTGAGCCTGCACGACGCCGCGGCGCGGCTGATGCCGGCGGGCGCTATTTATCACAACATGGATGAGCAGGACGTACAGCGGGTGATGCGCTATCCGGTCACCATGATTGGCTCTGACGGGCTGCCGAACGATCCGATGCCGCATCCGCGCCTGTGGGGCGCCTTCCCGCGGGTGCTCGGCCACTATAGCCGCGACGAGCAGCTATTCCCGCTGACTACCGCGGTACACAAGATGACCGGGCTGTCGGCGGCGCGCTTCCAGCTGGCGGATCGCGGGCTGGTGAAAATTGGCTACTTTGCCGACCTGGTGCTGTTTGACCCGCAGACGGTGCGCGATGTCGCCAGTTTCTCCGACCCGAAACGACCGGCGGACGGCATTGAGGCGGTGATGGTCAACGGCGTGATGAGCTACGGCAGTGATAAGAAAATTACCGGACGGGCAGGGCGTTTCCTGCGTCGTCGGATGGACTAAGGAGTTGAGTATGAGTATCAAGCGTTATGGCGTAGAAGGTGGTACCGGTACCGGCGGGCAGCACCTGCCGTTCGCGCGGGCGGTGGAAGCGGGAGGCTGGCTGTACGTTTCCGGCCAGACGCCGATGAAAAATGGCGAAGTCGTGGAAGGCGGGATTGTCGACCAGTCGCGTCTGGCGATTCAGAACTGCGTAGATATCATGACCGAAGCGGGCTACACCCTGGCCGACGTGGTGCATGTTAAAGTGATCCTCACCGATGCGCGCTATTTTCAGTCGTTCAATAAGGTATTTCGCGAGTTCTTTGGCGACAACCCGCCTGCCCGCATCTGCTGCGTAGCGGACCTGGTGGTGGATTGTAAAGTCGAAGTGGATGTGACCTGTTTTAACGCTTCTCGCGCATAAAAAGTTAGTAACCAGAAATATAAACAGTCATTTTGAGCGCTGAAATAATTCAGCGCTTCGTAGCCTTTTACCTTTTCAAAATTAACTGGCAGGATGTGAATTATGAATAGTCATGTCTTTTTAGTCGGCTTTATTATTTATGCGTTAGCCATGATTTGGCTTGGCTGGTACGTGTCGCGTCATCAAAAAAGCGGTGAGGATTTTTTACTCGGTGGCCGTTCTTTGCCGCTGTTCCTGACGCTGGGGTCCACCGTGGCGACCATGGTGGGAACCGGTTCAAGCATGGGCGCTGTCGGGTTCGGCTACAGCAATGGATGGGCCGGGATGCTTTACGGCGTGGGCGGCGCCATCGGTATTTTACTGGTGGCCTGGCTGTTTGCGCCGGTGCGAAAGCTGCGCTTTATGACCATGAGCGAAGAGCTTTCTTATTACACAGGGGGCAGCCATTTAATTAAAAATCTCGTCGGGATAATGATATTTATTGCCTCAATTGGCTGGCTGGGGGCACATATTCTTGGCGGGAGTATGTATTTAGCCTGGGCGACAGGAATTAATCTGACGGTGGCAAAAATTATTATTGCCATGGCGTTTGCGATTTACGTCATTATCGGCGGTTATTCTGCTGTTGTGTGGACGGACACCATTCAGGCATTAATTCTGTTTTTCGGTTTTATCCTGATGGCGATTCTGGCGGTGGTTCACGTCGGGGGGTGGGATGCCATCGTTAAGGCGATGGATCCAAAGGCGATGAGCCTGTTTGCGGTCGATAAGTTGGGGACTATTCCGGCGCTATCGCTGGCGATGGTCATCGGCGTCGGCGTGCTGGCAACCCCTTCCTATCGCCAGCGTATTTACTCGGGAAAAGACGTCTCTTCGGTGCGGCGCTCGTTTGTCTATACCGGTGTGCTGTATCTGTTTTTCTCGGTGCTGCCGGCGGTTATCGGCATGGCGGCCTGGACGATGAACCCCAATCTTGAGAACAGTAACTACGCCTTCCTGTTCGCCACCAGCTTCTTACCGGCGATCCTGGGGCTGGTGGTCCTGATTGCCGGACTTTCCGCCACCATGTCTTCGGCCAGCTCCGATGCGATAGCCGCCGTGGCCATCATGATGCGGGATGTCTATACCCTCGTTACCGGAAAAATGCCGCCGGCGCATAAGGCGATAACGCTCTCTCGCTGGATGCTGGCGTTCGTTATCGGCCTGGCGATGATCTTCGCCCTGACCTCGAACGATATCATCAGCTATATCACCAAAATGATCTCCATGCTGATGTCCGGGCTCTTCGTCTGTTCCATTCTCGGCCGCTTCTGGCTGCGCTTTAACTGGCAGGGCGCGCTAACCGCGCTGCTGAGCGGCATGCTGGTGTCTATTGTGGTTCTGGTTAAGGCCGACTGGCTGGCTTACTGGGGCAATCCGTGCATTCCGTCGGTTGTTGGCAGCTTTGTTTCCGCTATTTTTGTTACCGTCATGACGCCAGCCAGCAAAATCAGCCGTCAGCAGGCGCTGGAAATGATTACCCAGGAGCGGGAAGGGGAGGCGATCCCGGCGAAGACGGTAGTGCAGGTCTCAGGAGAAACGCAATGAAGGATTATATTGCCGTCGACTGGGGCTCTACCCAGCTGCGCGGCTGGCTGATTCGCAACGGCCAGTGCGTCGAAACGAAGCAGCTGCCGATGGGTATTACCCGCCTGAACGGACGATCGCCTGCTGATGTATTCGCGGAGCATTTGGCCCCCTGGCGCGGCGCACAGGCGCTGCCGGTGCTGATGGCCGGGATGATCGGCAGCGACGCGGGCTGGCAAGCGGTGCCGTATCTGGACTGTCCGACGGCGATCGACGCGCCTGGGCGGCAGCTATGCGCCGTTGCTGAAGGCGTGTGGATTATACCCGGCCTCAAGATTGAACAGGACGGGGATTTCAACGTGATGCGCGGCGAAGAGACGCAGCTGCTGGGCGCCTGGCAACTGATGCCCGCGGAGTGTTACGTGATGCCGGGTACCCACTGCAAATGGGTACAGGTGGTAGGCGGCGGGGTGCGTCATTTTGCCACGGCGATGACCGGCGAACTGCATCATCTGCTGATGACGCAATCGCTGATCGGCAAAGGGCTGCCTGCCCAGCAGCCGGACGATGCGGCGTTTGAACGGGGGCTGGAAAAAGGTCTGGCGCAGCCGTCGCTGATTAGCGAACTGTTTGTCGCCAGGGCCGCCCGGGTGCTGGGAGGTCTGGCGGCGAGCTCAGTCAGCGATTACCTCTCCGGGCTGTTGATTGGCGCGGAGGTGGCGACCCTGGGGCAGCGTTTCTGTACTTCTGCCGTCACGCTGGTTGGCGAACCGGCGCTGAATGCCCGCTACGGTCGGGCGATGAAGGCGCGCGGAATGATGGTTAACAGCTGCAGTGGCGATGAGGCATTGCTGGCTGGCATGGCGAGGATAATGCATGAACAAGATTAAGCTGGTGGCGATTTTACGCGGCATTCAACCCGCTGAGGCGGCAGATCATATTGAGACGCTAATAAATGCAGGCTTTCGCTATATCGAAATCCCGCTCAATTCGCCGGACTGGCAGCAAAGTATTCCGGCGATGGTGCGTCAGTTTGGCGAGCGGGCGATGATTGGCGCGGGAACGGTGCTGAAGGTTGAACAGGTTGATTTTCTCGCTGAAGCTGGGGCGAAACTTATCGTGACGCCCAATACGGCCCCGGCGGTGATCCGCCGCGCGGTAGATAAGGGGATGCTGGTGTGCGCCGGCTGCGCGACGGCCTCCGAGGCGTTTAGCGCGCTGGATGCCGGGGCGCAATGGCTGAAAATCTTTCCGTCATCAGCATTCGGCGCGGACTATATTCGCGCGCTAAAAGCGGTGTTGCCGCCGGAGGTGCCGGTGCTGGCGGTCGGCGGCGTGACGCCGGAAAGTCTGGCGACCTGGATACAGGCGGGGTGCGCCGGTGCCGGTCTGGGCAGCGATCTTTATCGCGCCGGACAGGCCGTGGAACGTACCCGCGAGCAGGCGGAGAGGTTTATCTCCGCCAGTAAAAGTTAGTCCCCCAGCGGCTGCCGATCGACGCCGCCGCGGTGGCTGTCGAGCGCCCGCTTAATACGGCGTAATTTGCCTTTTGCCTGGGTTTTGTTGGCCATCGCCAGTTCGGTGGCCAGCACATCGACCATCGCCAGCATCGCGTAACGGGAAGTGCTGGGCTTAAAGATATAGTCGTTTTCCCGTACCAGCAGCGGTAGCACCAGATCCGCCTGTTCAGCCAGCGGCGTTCCGGCGGGGGTAATCGCAATAACCTTCGCGCCGTACTGGCTAGCAATCGCCGCGCTCTCAATGATTTCCCGGGTATAGCCGCCCAGAGACAGCACGATCACCACATCCTGCGGCGTTACCGCCGAGCTCATCATGCGTACCAGCAGACCATCGCTCTGGCTGACTACCGGCAGACCGAGGCGAAACAGGCGATACTGAATTTCCTGAGCGCAGATGGTCGAACCGCCGCCCATCCCCAGGGCGAGGATCTGCCGCGCATCGCTCAGCCAGCTCACCGCGCGCTTCAGCGCCTCGATATCCAGCGCCCGCCGGTTGGTCTCCAGTACGCTGATGATTGACTCATAGATCCCCTGGACGCCTTCGAGATCCGGAACATCGAGGATAAACCGCTGGCCGACCGCAAGAGATTGCGCAAGCTTCATCTTCAGCTCGCGGACGTCTTTACAGCCGAGCGCCCGGGCAAAACGGGTGACCGAAGCCTGGCTGGTTTGCGTCAGACGCGCTATCTCGGCGATGGGCAGCTCCGCCGCCGCCGCGACATCATCGAGAATAAACTGCGCAATGCGTTTTTCGGTCGCCGTGAGTTCCACAAAGCGATCGGTTATGCAGGAAATAATATCGATTGACCAGGACATACGGTAACAACGGGTAAGTTTTGAATGGTACTTTGTACCATATTGCGCCGCTGAAATCAGTGCTGAAGTCTACAACGCCAGGCGCATGGCGCAGCGCGACTCGGGCGGCAGGCCGTGCCGGGTCTCCTGTTCCCTTTTTGCTGCCAGCCCGGCGGGCAGGGTCAGCTCATCGAGCATGGCGAATCCCAGACGGGTATAAAACGGCGCATTCCACGGCACCTCGCGGAAGGTGGTGAGGGTTACCGCCGGGTAGCCCATCTGCCGTGCGCTCTCGATAACCCGCTCCAGCAGCATCCGGCCGATGCCCTGTTGCTGCCAGGCCTGGTGGACGGCGACTTCGACGATAAATAACGCATCGTCGAGCGGTTCGGTCAGAATAAAGCCAACGGGTTGCCCGGCGGCTACCGCCAGCAGGCTATGCTCCGTTTCCAGATAATCATGATGGCGCGCAACGCTAATCACCTCGCTGTCCGCCAGCCAGGCGAGAGAAGGGATCTGGCGAAATGCCTGGGCGGCAGAACGTTCAATGGCGGGCAGAAGGGCGATATCGCTCTCCTGAGTCAGGCGTAATACGGCACCGGCAGTTATAGTGTTAGTTTTCATCACCTCAGCATAGCAGCCTTCGGGAGAAAAGTATGGAGCTGACCGCCGTTCCCGCCACGCAGTTCAGCAGCGTGCAGTTAACGGATATTCTCAACGCCTGTTTTGAAGCCTACCTGGTGCCTGTTACCCAGTCGGTAGAGGGATTTGTTCAGCGTTTTAGCGCCGAGGGGATGAGCCTGGTCGATTCCCGCGTCTGGCTGGCCGGAGATGAACCGGCGGCGATCGCGATCGTCGCGCGCCGGGGGAGTGCCGCTCGCCTGGCGGCCTTTGCCCTGCGCCCGGCCTGGCGCGGCAAAGGCCTGGGCCGGAAACTGATGCAGGAGCTGCTGATGCTTTTGCAACAGCAGGGGATCGAGACGGTATTCCTGGAGGTGATCCGCGATAACCATGCGGCCGTCGCGCTGTATCAGTCGCTGGGCTTTACGCGACGCTATGGGCTCTGCGGCTACCTGAGTACAGAACTTCTGCCCCCGGTGCCGGGCGTATTGCAGCTTTATCCCACCCTGTCCCTGCTTCGGCGCGCCATTGAGGAGAGTAACAGCCAGCTTCCCTGGCTGCTGGATCCGCTTACCTTCGCCACTCTGCCATGTCAGGTCGTGACGCTGGAACATCGCGCCTTCGCGGTTCTAACGACGGCGGGCTCGCGCCCTGTACTGTCGTTTTTGTGGGTGGAGCCCGCCGCTCGCCGCCAGGGGCTGGCGCGTGAGCTGCTGATGGCGCTGGCGCAGCAGTTCCCGGGCATTGGTACTTCGGTGACGGTCCCGGAAACTTTTACGCCGCTGTTTGCCGCGGCCGGCTATACGCCGCTCTCGCTGCAGCAGTATGAAATGACGATGGATCTGCCCGACGCGAAGTCGGCTTAGCCAGGAGTGTGCGCTGGACCGCAAAAAAACAGCACGGGCCGTCGATAAGCCTCTCTTTTCCCGCATCATATCCCTTCGTAATGGCGAAGAGGGGGATGCGATGCGTAAAACGGAACTGTTGGCTTTTTTGCAAAATCAGACCGATTTTTTCGATCCGGATAACCTGAGCGAGGTCTTTACCGCCAGCTGGCTGGCCCGGCGTTTCGCGATGCAAAGAAATACCGCCAGCCATTATCTCAATCAGCTGGTCGCTCAGGACGTGCTGGTGAAAATCAACACCCGGCCGGTCTATTTTCTGCATAAAAAAGCCTTTTGCCAGCAGTTCTACCCGCTTTCCCGCAGTGAGTATGCCAGCATGGCGGAGTTACTCGCGGAGAGCGACCGCCAGCCGGAGCAGGCGGACCATTTTTCGTTGCTGACCGGGCATGACGGCAGCCTGCGTAAACCGATTGAGCAGATGAAAACCGCGCTGTTTTATCCTAACGGCGGGCTACCGCTGCTTATTACCGGCGACAGCGGGACCGGCAAAAGCTATATGGCTGAGCTGATGCATGAGTTCGCCATCGCCCAGGAGCTGCTGGCGCCCGATGCCCCCTTTGTGAGCTTTAACTGCGCGCAGTATGCGAGTAATCCGGAGCTGCTGGCCGCCAACCTGTTTGGCTACGTCAAAGGCGCGTTTACCGGTGCGCAGAGCGATAAAGCGGGGGCGTTTGAGGCGGCAAACGGCGGGATGCTGTTTCTCGATGAGGTCCATCGCCTGGATGCTCAGGGGCAGGAGAAGCTGTTCACCTGGCTGGATCGTAAGGAGATCTACCGGGTGGGGGAGACCGCGCAAGGCTTGCCGATTTCGCTGCGGTTGGTGTTTGCCACCACCGAAGATATTCACAGCACTTTTCTCACCACCTTCCTGCGCCGAATTCCGATCCTGGTTAGCTTGCCCGATCTTCAACACCGTAGCCGCGAGGAGAAGGAGGCGCTAACGCTACAGTTTTTCTGGCAGGAGGCGCGCACGCTTGCCGCCCGGCTGCAACTAACGCCGCGACTGTTGCAGGTCCTGACGCAGTATGTTTATCGGGGCAACGTCGGCGAGCTGAAGAATGTGGTGAAATACGCCGTGGCGTCAGCCTGGGCCAGGTCTCCGGGCCGCGAAATGCTGACCGTGAGGCTGCACGATCTGCCGGAGAATGTCATGGCCGCGACGCCAGCGCTCAGCGAAGCGATGGGCCAGCAGGAGCCGCTGCTTATCGAGCCGCAGACCAGCCTGGTCTGGCTGCTGCGTGCGCGCGACCCGGTACAGGGGCTGATCTATGACGTTCAGTGTCGGGTTCTGGCGCAGTATGAAGCGGTGCTGAATAAAAAAACGGTCTGGGAAGAGGCGCAAAGGAGCATGGGGGAAGAGATTGAAACCCTCTTCGATCGGCTGATCTTTGATAATCATGACTCCAGTAGCCCGCAGATGCTGCTGCTGATCGCTCATCAGGTTCGGGAGGAGTATTATCGCCTGGAAAAGCGCTTCAATATCCAGTTTAACGGCAACTGCCTCTACGCGCTGAGCCACTACCTGATCCACCGATCCCGACAGGCGCAGTCCACGATAAACAATGAAAAAGCCCGCCAGCTGGAGGACTTCCTGGTACAGAAGTTTCCGCTGCTGTATCGCTTTTGCGAAGCGATCCTCGGTGCGTTGACGCTGAAGCTGGATATTGAACCCCAGCGTATCGACCTGCTGCTGTTAGTGCTGTGGTTCCACAAGAATGGCGCCATCAGCCAGCAGCAGGTGACCCGGGCGATAATTCTCGCTCACGGTTACGCTACCGCCAGCAGCATCGCCAACGTGGCAAACCGCTTGCTGAAAAGCCAGCTCTTTGAGTCATTCGATATGCCGCTGGACGTGACGCCGGAGGCTATCGCTAACCAGGTGATGGCCTACATAGAGAGCCATGCTCTGGCATCAGGATTGATAATCCTGGTCGACATGGGATCGCTGAACGCCATTCACCGCCATTTTAATCGTCGCCTGAGTACGCCGATGGCGATCATCAACAATGTCTCCACCGGTATGGCGATGTACGTCGGGGAGCGCATTTTGCAGGGCGTTATGCTGGAAGATATCGTCCGCGAGATCGGCGATGACCTTGCGGTTGAGCACCAGCTCTATTACCCGCAAACCGATAAGCCGCGGGCGATTTTAACCACCTGCGCGACCGGTCTGGGCGCGGCGGCGAATCTGTCGGCGCTGTTAAAAGCCAGCATTCCTGAAGCGCTTGGCATTGATATTGTGGCCTGCGATGTGGAGACCCTTGCCGATCCCGCGCGACGGGAGCCGATGCTAAGCCGCTATGAGGTGCTGGCGATCGTCGGCACCCTGGATCCGCATCTTGCCGATCTACCCTGGATCTCGCTGGATTCGCTGATCTCTGGCGAAGGGAGTCGTCCGCTGATGCGCATTTTTGGCGAACTGGCGACGGCGGAACAGGTCAGCGAGATCAACAACCTGATCCTGAAAAACTTTTCGCTGCGCCGGGTGATCGAGTCGGTGACGATCCTCGATACGGCTAAGGTGATCAACCAGGTTGAGCAGTTTTTGCTGCGCTATGAGCATCTGGCCGGGCGCGATGTACCTAACGATCGTAAGGTCGCGCTGTATGTGCATATCAGCTGTCTGATAGAGCGATTAATTCGTCACGCTTCCCCAGCCCAATACACTGGAGGGCAGTGTCCGGATCGCGAGCTGGCTACGCTACGCGAGGCCTTTAGTGTCATAGAGAGCGGGTATAGTGTCAAAATTCCCGTTGTAGAGCTCTGCTACATTCACGATATCCTGACGCGGGAAACGGAATTTATTCAGGAAGATCAAGACTTTTAACACATCTCTTCTTTTTTATCCTTGCGTTAGCCGACGCGCCACTGTTTCTGGCACGCCGGTTGCAATTAAGAAAGCAGTGGAATGCGCTTTCGAGGTAAGGATGAAACGACACTATATTTTTGCCAGCCATGGCAGCTTTGCTAACGGTTTGTTGAACTCCGTGGAACTGATCCTCGGTAAACAACCCGATATACATACCTTGTGTGCCTACGTGGAAGAAGAGGCCGATCTGACGCAGCAGGTGGAAGCGCTAATGGCGCGTTTCCCGGCGCAGGATGAGCTGATCGTGATTACGGATATTTTTGCCGGTAGCGTGAATAACGAGTTTGTTCGTTTTTTATCTCGCCCACATTTCCATTTATTATCCGGTTTAAATCTGCCGTTAATTATTGACTTGCTGATTTCCGCAGCGGAAGACGATACCGAAAAATTAATTACCGAGGCATTAACAAACGCCAAAGAGAGCATTCAGTACTGCAATCAAACGATTGCCAGTGCGATGACTATGGATAAAGACTTCTGAAATGAGGAAGCATGATGATTACGTTATTAAGGGTAGACCATCGATTACTTCACGGCCAGGTGGCCTTTTCCTGGACCCAATATGTCGGCGCCGATTGTATTTTAATCGCCAACGATAGCGTCCCTGGTGATGAGCTGCGGAAAACCACCATTAAGCTTGCCAAACCGCCCTCGGTGAAGCTGGTGATTAAAAATGTAAATGATTCTATTGAGGCAATAAAAAGCGGGGTTACCGATAAATATAATTTATTTATTGTTGTGGAGTCGGTTAATGACGCCTGGCGTATTGCCAGCGCCATCGACGAAATAAAAAGCATAAATCTTGGCGGAATAAAGGCTAAAGAGGGCAGTAAAAATATCTCTAAGGCGATTAATTTACTGCCGACAGAAATAGAACAGCTACAACAACTGGTGGGCAAGGGCGTCGAAGTGGAGATTCGCCAGGTCCCGAACGATCGCAAACAGCTTTTTGCGGAATGCGTGTAATTCCGGAGGACAGATTATGGTAGAGGCTCTCTTACTGGGTCTGGTGGCGTTTATCGCGCAATCGGAATATGCCTTAGGGACGTCGCTAATTTCACGGCCTATCGTCACCGGGCTGCTGACCGGGCTGGTGCTGGGGGATGTACAGACCGGCGTCATTATGGGCGCGACGCTGGAGCTGGCGTTTATCGGCTCTTTCTCCGTTGGCGCCTCGATCCCGCCCGACGTGGTGACCGGCGGTATTCTCGGCGTGGCGTTCGCCATTACCTCTGGCGCAGGCACAGAAACGGCGTTGCTGCTTGGCCTGCCTATCGCCACGCTGACTTTGATCCTGAAAAACATCTATCTGGGGATGTTCATTCCAATGCTTAGCCAGAAGGCGGACGGGTATGCGGAACGGGCAGATCTCCGCGGCATTGAGCGGATGCATTTGATTGCCGGATTCGGCCTGTCGCTGATGCTTGCCGCGGTGGTCACCGTCTCATTCCTGGTGGGCAGCAACGCGGTGAAATCCCTGCTCGATACGATCCCGGAATTTATCAAACATGGGCTCAGCGTCGCCACCGGCATCATCCCGGCCCTCGGCTTCGCGATGCTCGCCAGGCTGCTGATTAACAAGAAAGTGGCGCCGTATTTTTTCCTCGGTTTTGTGCTGATGGCCTATTTGAAAATCCCGGTGACCGGTATCGCCATTCTCGGCGCTATCGTGGCGGTGGTCATGGTTAACGTCACCGCGTTGAATTCACCTCGTATCACGACAGAACAAGGAGTCAGCGATGACGACGAAGATGATTTCTGAAGAGACCCTGCAGCCGCAGGCGCAGGAAGAAACCCGGATTACGCCGCGCGATTTACGCCGGGTGTTCTGGCGCTCTTTCCAGATGGAGTTCTCGTGGAACTATGAGCGGCAGATGAATCTCGCCTTTGTTTACGCGTTGATCCCGGTGCTGAAGAAGCTCTATCCGCGCAGAGAGGAGCTGGCCGCAGCGCTGAAGCGGCATCTGGTTTTTTTCAATACCACGCCGCATATCGTCACCCTGCTGCTGGGGATCACCACGGCGATGGAAGAGAAAAACAGTCAGCAGAAAAACATGGATGCCACTGCGATTGATAACGTCAAAGCCTCACTGATGGGACCGTTAGCCGGGCTGGGTGACTCTTTCTTCTGGGGGACGCTGCGCCTCATCGCCACCGGGATCGGCACCAGCCTGGCGCTGAAGGGCAACATCCTCGGGCCGATCCTGTTTCTGCTGGTGTTTAACGTGCCGCACATTCTGGTGCGCTGGTGTTTTACCCGCTGGGGCTACGTACTGGGCACCGGGGTCCTGCAGCGGATCCAGAAGAGCGGAATGATGGAGAGCCTGACCTACGGGGCGTCGATTATCGGTCTGATGGTAGTCGGGGCGATGACCGCTTCAATGATCGATATCACCATTCCTCTCTCCTTCGGCGCCGGGGAGGCCAAAACCCAGGTACAGGACATTATCAACGACATTCTGCCCTGCATGCTGCCGTTGGTGAGTTTTGGCATCGTCTACTGGCTACTGGGACGGAAAGTTAAACCGCTCTCAATTATTGGCGGCATGGCGCTGGTGGGCATTCTGGGTTCGTGGATCGGATTGTTTTAACGGGAGTGAGCTATGCGACCAACAATGATGACATATATCAGTGAAGAGCCGGCCTGCCTGGCGCAGATCCTGCGCGACTACCGGCAAAAGCTGGCGCCGATTGAACCCTTCGTCCGCCAGCACCCGGTACGGCGGATATTATTGCTCGCGACCGGATCGTCGCTGAATGCCGCGCTGTGCGCGCGCTATTTCTTTGAGCAACGCTTCGGTGTGCTGCTTGACATTAAAGAGCCGTACAACTTCACCCATTACGACGCGATCGACCCGCATGCCGATCTGGTGGTGGCGATTTCACAGAGCGGAAAAAGCGCGTCGACGCTGGAGGCGATGCGTAAGGTACAGGCTTCCGGCAAGTCGGTTTTCGCCCTGACCTCAGATCCGCAAAGCCCGATAGGAGGCGCCAGCGATGGCGTTCTGGATATTAATACCGGGATCGAGAGCGTAGGGTTTGTGACCCGCGGCTTTAGCGCGACGGTGCTCAACCTGTTGCTGATAGCGCTGATCATTGCTCGTAAGCAGGAGAAAGCCAGCGAGGTCGAGGAGCAGCACTATCTCGCTGAATTGCAGCGGCTGGTAGCGGCGATCCCGGAGGTTATCGTCCGCACCTCGCGCTTTATTGACCGCCATAGCGAAACGCTGCGCAGCGGCGAGCGCTTTGTCGCCACCGGCTACGGCGCGCTGGTTGGCGTGGCGAAGGAGTTCGAAACCAAATTTACCGAGACGGTGCGCGTGCCTTCCAGCGGCTTTGAGCTGGAAGCCTATATGCATGGCCCCTATCTGGAAGCCAATGCCCGCCATGTGATGCTGTTTATTGAAGATACGCCGGACGCGCGAACCCGGGCGCTGCGCGACTATCTGGCGCCGTCCATTGGCCGGGCCTTTACCCTGACGCTGGGTGACGAAGAGGATGCTCAAACGCTGGCGCTAAACTGTCCGTGCGAGCATCACCTGGCGCCTCTGCTGCTGATTGTCCCAGTGCAGATGCTCGCCTGGCATACCGCAGGACTGAAAGGCATCGATCTGGCTAAACGTATTTTCGACGATTTTGACCGCGTCTTAAAAAGTAAAATCTGAATATTCAGGAGAAAACTATGTTGGGTTTTAATCAGGACGAGTACCTGACCAGTGCTCGCGAGATCATCGCTGCGCGTAAACAGGCTGAAACCGTAGCCGACGATATTTATGACAGCGGCTGTAGCGCATTATTTTTTGCTTCGGTAGGTGGTTCCCTGGCGCCGATGATGGCAATTAATGAATTTGCCAAGGAATTAACCAGCGTGCCGGTATATCTTGAACAGGCCGCGGAGTTAATCCATCGCGGACATAAAAAATTAAATAAAGATGCGGTTGTCGTTACGTTATCTAAATCCGGCGATACCAAAGAGTCGGTCGCCATTGCCGAATGGTGCAAGGCACAGGGGATCCGCGTGGTAGCTATTACTCGTCACGCCGACTCGCCATTGGCTGCCGCCGCCAGCTGGCATATTCCGATGTGCCACAAAAATGGCGTGGAATATGAATATATGCTGCTGTACTGGTTATTCTTCCGCGTCATTTTTCGTCACGGCGAGTTTGCTGATTATGCGCGATTTGCCAGCCAGCTCGAGTTACTGCCGGAAAATCTCCTGCAGGCGAAACGCCAGTTCGATCCCCGAGCGGATAGCATTGCCGCGCAATACCATGACTGCGACTATATGATGTGGATTGGCGGCGCGGAAATGTGGGGCGAGGTCTATCTGTTCTCAATGTGTATTCTCGAAGAGATGCAGTGGAAGCGGACGAAGTCGGTGAGCTCCGCTGAATTTTTCCACGGCACCCTGGAGCTGCTGGAAAAAGAGGTTCCGCTTTTTCTGGTGAAAGGCGAGGGGAGATGCCGGGCGCTGGACGAACGCGTCGAGCGTTTTGCCGAAAAAATAACTGACCATCTGGTGGTTATCGACCCGCGCGACTATCCGCTGAACGGCATTGATGACGCGTTCCGCTGGATTATGGCGCCGTGCGTGGTGTCCACCCTGCTGGTGGACCGGCTGGCGGCCCACTTTGAACACTATACCGGCCACGACCTCAATATCCGCCGTTACTACCGGCAGTTTGATTACTAAGCCGTGATGATGGCGGCCAGCCGGGCTGGCC